>JAHFDV010000060.1 GCA_023248815.1 Myxococcales bacterium | reverse complement strand
CGGTTACGAAAACCGCGATGTCGCGGACAAGGACTTCCGCAACGACAAGGTCGATGGCGGCGAGGTCGGCGCGGGTCACTCGGTCACGGCGCTCTACGATATCGTCCTGAAGAAGGAGGGCGGCGGGGCGAGAGACACGGCAGCTCCCCTTTCGGTCCACGTTCGCTACAAGGATCCGGACGGCGGCCGCACCGCGCTCGAGCTCCCCTTCACGATGCCAAAGGAAGCGATGGCGCGATCGTTCGAAGCTGCGCCGCGTGAGTTTCAATTCGCGATCGCGGTGGCTGGCTTTGCCGAGGTGTTGCGCGAGAGCCCCCACGCAAAGAGCGTGTCTCTCCAGATGATCGAGAAGATCGCGCGTAGCTCGAACGCAGGAACGCCCGACGAAGAAGAGTTCATCGGACTCGTCGAGCGCGCACAGGGCCTATCACGCAAACGAGGTGAAGAAGACGGCGTCGCTACCCGCGACTAACACGCTATCTCGAGTATAAGGGGGGGACCTTGCGCGGCACGGTCTCCCTCCTCCTTTTGCTCTCGGTGGCTGCCTGCTCGCGGAAGCGCCACGACCCTGACAAGTTCGTTTCGCGCATCACGGCGGGACACGCGCACGCTTGCGCCGAACTCTCCACGGGACGCCTCGCGTGCTGGGGCGACGACCGCGCCGTCCACGGGGCCGATCGCGCGGTGAGTCTCCCGTCGCCGGTCGAAGCTCCGGCCGAGATGAAAAAGCCGACGATCGTCGCGAGCGGGGACTCGACGATGGTATTCGACGAGACATCATCGAAACTTTTCGGACGATTCACGATCGAGACGCCACTGCGAGCTCGCACGTCGACGTTTCATGGGAACTCGTCGACCGCCTGTGCGCTCGACGTCGGAGGCATCCTTCAGTGCACACGTGAGACTGCTGCCTGGCTCATCACCGTGCCAACGTTTGCATTCAAGGCGTTTGCACTCTCGGACACGCGCGCCTGCGGAATCACGAATGTGAGCGAGGAGGTCCACTGCTTCGATGCCGAGCAGGTGAAAGGCGATACGCGCATCCCTGGTCTCGAAGGAAGCATCGCTGTCGGCGTGGGCCAGTCGTTTGCTTGCGCGCTCAGCAAGGGTCGCACGCTGAGCTGCTGGGGCAAGAACGACGTCGGCCAATTGGGAAATGGCTCGACGATCGAACAAGCGCGCCCCGTGCGCGTAGTTGGCCTCGAAGGCGTGCATTCCTTCGCTCTCGGCCGCTCCCACGCCTGCGCGATTCTTCACGATTGGACGCTCTGGTGTTGGGGAGACAACACGCACGGAGAGCTCGCGGACGGCACCCACGAGCCGAATGGCGTTCCACGACCGATTCCAGGACTCTTCGACGTCGCAGAGATTGCGCTCGGTGACGACTTCACGTGCGTGCGCACGAATGATCGCGATCACGCGGCGCGCTGCTGGGGGAAAAACGACCGTGGGCAGGCTGGCGACGGAACGATGCTGGACCGCGCGGTGCCTTCGTTCGTGAAGTTCTAACGAAACTCGCAGAGATACGGTTTGCGATCCCCGACGCGCGACGTTCGCGCGAGCTGCGTGTCGATTTGCTCGTCGGCGATGTACGTGAACGCCGCCCCGCCGTAACCGGCATCGGACTCCAGCGGCTGGCCGTCGCCCCAAGGATTGGGACGCGCGTCGAAGCCTGCGTCGTCGATCCAGAGCCATTGATCGGCTCTGCGCGAGAGTCCGAGCCACACGCCGGGATCGCCCGCGTCGGCCGTTCCGAATTGGTAACCGAAGCCGAGAATCAGCGTGCGGAGCTCGCGCGAGACGTATTCGCGCTCCTGTTCCGTGTCGAACATCACGAGCTGACCGCCGTAGTTCACGCACGTCTGGACGGCTTGCTCCGCGGTTTGCTCGTCCGTGAAGAAGACGTAGCGCTTGCTCGCGAAGGGATGGACGCACACGCCGTCCGAGCACCCTTCACTCGAAATCCCCGGGCGTTCCCGCTCGCACACGACGTCCAGCGGTGCGTCACTCGTGAAGGATCGCGAGACCCACACGTTCTGCGTTTGCGTGACGCATTGTTGCGAGGCGTCGAGAACGTTCGGGGCGAAGCAGCCTGGGCACTGCTCGGTCCAACCGGGCTCCGTCGTCGCCACGGAAGTGAAGCCAGCGAGCTTCGGATCGACCGAAAGCCCCACCCAAAGGTCGCCTGGGTTTAGGTGCGTTCGGACGAAGTCTTGTTCGCGCAAGCTCCCGATGGTGACGAGATGCGCTTCTTCGCGCTCGCAGCGCTGGACGGCTTCGCGAAAGGAGGTGGAGACGCCGCGCGCGAGGTAACAGGAGCCCGTGAGCTCGTCGAAAGCGCCGCCCGCGCAGTTGATGCGGCAAGTCGCAAAACATCCGATCGCACCGCCGTCGATCGCGTCGCACTGCTCTCCGCCATCGCCGGGATCCAACACCCCGTCGCCACAGACCTTCTCGCTGCGCACGGGAAATGGCGGGTTCGTGTGGAGGCTCGGAAGGCAGCGGACGAGCAGAAAAACGCACCCCACGAAGGTCGCAAAGAGCCCCGTACGAAGTGGTAACCTGAAAGGCATCGCCGGTGACTAGTGTAGCGCAGCCTCACACCTCTCCTACAGCGTTTGTGCCGCTCTTCGAGCTCGGGCGCGGCGGCATGGGCTACGTCATTGCCGCCTACGACGAGACGACCCGCACGCGCATCGCGGTGAAGCGCCTTTTGCCAGAGCTCCGCAATGACCGCTCGCGTGGAATGTTCACGCGCGAGGCCAAGCTGCTCACGCAGCTCCGCCACCCGAACATCGTTCGCGGCATCTCTTTCGGCGAAGACGACGAGGGCCCGTACCTCGTGATGGACCTCGTGAATGGCGTCACGCTCGACGAGCTGATTGCCTCGCGTGAAGGAGGAGTCCCTCCGGCGATTGCGTGCCGCGTTCTCTCGGACGTCTGCGCAGGGCTCGCGGCGGCCCACGAGCTTCGCGGAGAAGACGGCGACCTCATCGGGCTCGTCCATCGAGACGTGACGCCACACAACGTCGCGCTCGATCTCGAGGGACGCACTCTGCTCTTCGATTTCGGCGTCGCCAAGGTCGACGAATCTTCGCGCCTCAGCAAGACGGGTGAGGTCAAAGGAAAGACGGGATACATGTCGCCGGAGCAAGCGATGGGCGATCCGTTGGATCCACGCAGCGATCTGTTCGCGGTGGGAGCCCTTCTCTATGAGCTCCTGACTGGAACGAAAATGTGGGGCGGGACAGAGATGGAAGTGCTGCGCGCGCTCGCCTTGGGCTCACCTCCCGAGCTCCCGGAAAAGTTCGATCCACGGCTCCGCGCTCTCTATTCATCGCTCGTCTCGCGCTCGAAAGAAGGGCGTCCCAGGAGCGCGGCCGAAGTCGTCGCGACGTTTGCCGAGATCGGAACGAGCTCGCATCGCGAGATTGCCGCGCTTCTTCGCGAGCGATTCCCGACGCGAGGAGACGAGACCAACCATCGCGTCGAATCGGCCGTGAAGGATCTTCTGCAGCCCAAGAAGCGGCCATCACTGCCGCCGAATTCTTCCGAAGGTGCGGGCGCTTCCGGAGACTCTCAGCGCGCAGACTCTGCACGAGTCAACGCCGATACGAAACGTTCGCGCGCGATCGTCGCCTTGGTCACGGCACTCGTCGTCGGAGGCACGTTCACGCTCTTCTCGCGCTCGCGCGAATCGACTGCACAAGGCGACAAATCTTCGAGCAGCGTCGGTGCCACGAGCATCGGTCCCTCTGCGCCTCCTTCGACTTCGGGCTCCAGCACGCCTTCCACTCCGTCGTCCGTTGCGGGCTCCTCCGCCAGTGCTGCATCATCGTCGGTCCCATCTGCGAGCGCGTCGTCGCCTCTGGCAACGAAGAAGCTCCCGCGCCCTGCCGGCTCCGGAAACGTCGCGTCGCCCGCCGGATCGGGGAAAACAGCGCCCACTTCTTCTGCGCAAAAGCCTCCGAGTGACGTCGATCCCGACCCGATTTGAAGCGACGCGATTTGAGGAGACGTAGCCCGCATGCTTCTGGCAGTCTTTGTAGGTGTCTCTCCGCGGCCGGCGTAACGCGTGCATCCTCGCCGTCGCGGCGTGGTTCGCATCGATGTCGAGCGCGCGCGCTGGCGAAGTGACCGAAGAGCAGCGCAACGACGTCCGCAAGGGCATCCAAAGCTACGAGCAAGGAGACGCGCAGGTCGCGCTGCGACTTTGGATTCCCGTCTACGAGAGCCTCGATCGAACGCAGCGCTTTCGGCTCGCCTTCAATATCGCGCGCGCCGAAGACAAGTTGGCGCAAGAGAGCGAAGCCGCCTTTTACTACGAAGAATTCTTGGAAGGCTTTCGTGACGTGAAGAGCCTCGATGGCGCAGACAAGGCGCGACTCGAAGAAGAAGCGACGCGCGCCAACTCGCGCCTTCTCGCACTACGAAGACAGCTCGCACGCGTCGCCTTTGCGGATGGCACCTACACCGTTCGCATGGGAGAGCGCACTTTCGCGCCACGCCAGTTCGTGTACCTCCGCCCCGAGATGGTGCGGCTCGTGTTCTCCAACGAAGACAAAGTGCTCGATGATCGCTCGGTGCTACTGCACGCGGGCGAGTCGCGCTTGATCGGTCCGGAGAGAGAAGTGCGTCTACAATCTTCGCCGCCGAACTTGCTCGCGCCCACACCAGGATCGATCGAGCTGCGATCCGGCGCGCCCTTCCCTCCCGTCCTTCTCGTCGTGGGCGCAGGTCTCACGGCAGCGACCGTCGCATTGCCCGTCCTCACTTACATCGACGGTTCGAACTATCAGCAGGCGCACCCACTCTCGTCCAACGTCGCCGACGCCGACCGCAATCAAACCATTCAAGCGCATTATGCGAGCCTCGAGACGCGTCACTATCTCGCGTTGAGCGTGCCCATCACGCTCGGCGTTGCAACGGGCGCGCTCGCTCTTTGGTACGCGCTCGCGCCTCGCAAGAAGGTCGTCATCGAAGGCGCGATGCTGCGATTTTGATCGCCTTTTTTCCTCCGCACAAAGCAACGAAACGTTGCGAAAATAGGGCAAATCTACGCCCGACACGAACGGAGCTTTGTTCGGGAGGTGGTCGGAAAAACGTTCCCCCCACGTCTCCAAATGCCGAATGCTTCTCCTTCGTGCTCTCTCCGAAATGGCCGCCGACGCTTGGCACGATAGTGGCAAGATGCTTTTCACTGGAATGAAGACTCACCACGTCACCGTCTCCAAGCGCTGGGCGATGTGGCTCGGTGCCTTCGTGGCTTTTCCGCTCGGGTGCAGCACGGAGACGGAGAGCGCGTATTCGGATCGGTCGAGCAACACGACGGCTGGCGCAGACGTCGCGGGCGTGGAATCGGACATCGAGGCGATCGCGTCTTCGCTCATTTCGGAAACGGGCGGGTCCCTCGATCTCACGGGGGCCGGCGGAACGTCGACCGCGGCGCGCGGAGCGGGTTCGGGAGAAGCGGGACTTCAAGCGCTCGGTGAAGGCGCAGCGACCTTCTACACGCCCGCGGGATGCGTCACCGTCAACAAGCTCCCCGAGCTCCAGAAGGTCACTTACAGGTTCGAAAACTGCGCGGGCAAGCTCGGGCTCACGCGCGTCTCCGGAATCCTCATCGCCGACTACTCGAAGTCGACGACGACGGAGCTACGCGTCTCGCTCGAATCGAGAGCGTTTCGCGTGAATCGCGCACTCGTCGACTTCAGCGCGAGCGCCAACGTGACCGCGAACGGAACCAAGCGCACGATGGTTTGGACCGCCTCGCTCTCCGGCACGACGGGGCGCGGTCGCGCATTCGTGCGCACGGGAAACAAGACCATTTCTTGGACGACCGGCGAGCAATGCATCTCGGTGAGCGGTCAGTCCCAAGGAACGATGGCCGGACAGAACGTCACCGTCGTCATCGAAAACTACGAGCAGTGTGCGAATCAATGCCCCGAGCCAGGCGGCAGCATCACGCTCACCGACACGGACGAGTCCGTATCCATTCTCGTCCTCTATGGCGGTCGAGCCCGCATCACGATCGGCGAAAGCAGCTCGGAGTTTCAGCTCCCCTGCACCGATCCGTAACCTTCTTACTTCGTGACAATCGCGTACTTGCGGAGGAACGCGCGGACGTGGTGCCGCTCCATTCCGCTCTGTCGCGCCATCTCGCTGATGTTGCCGGTCGCGCTCTCGTAGAGGCGCGTGAAGTAGTCGCGTTCGAACGACGCAACGGTCGCACGTTTGGCCTCCGTGAAAGACGCGGCTTGCGCATCGCCGTGTGCGGGCTCTGAGCGTGATAATTCGCCAGAGAGGCCCCCGCGAGAAAGTGTGAGCACTTCTTCGAGCGCTTCGGGATCGTGAGCCAGCGCCGCGGCCACGGAGACGACGTTCGAGAGCTCGCGCACGTTGCCGGGCCAGTCGTACCCCGCGAAACGCTTCTCGAGCCAAGGGGCGACGACCGCCGCCGAGCTACCACGTCCCACGCGCTCACAGAGCTTTTCGACGAGGAGCGAGAGATCGCCCATGCGTTCGCGGAGCGGCGGCATCTCGATGATGACCTGCGCGACGCGGAAGAAAAGGTCGCTGCGGAAGCGTCCCTGGTTCACCTCGATGTTGAGGTCCCGGCGAGTGGCGGCAAGAACGCGCACGTCGATCTTGTCGAACGTCGAGGCCCCGACGCGCCGCACTTGCTGTTCGGCGAGGGCGCGAAGAAGCTTCGGTTGGAGATCGAGCGGAAGCTCACCGAGCTCGTCGAGAAAGAGTGTGCCGCCGTCTGCTTCAGAAAGAGCCCCTTTGCGGCGCTCCGAGGCCCCCGTGAACGCGCCCTTTTCATGCCCAAAAAGAAGGCTCTCGGCGAGGTTCGGAGGAATCGAGCCGCAGTCGACGACGATGAAGGGCTTGTCGTGGCGATCGCTGCCGTCGTGAATGGATTTGGCGACGACCTCTTTGCCCGTTCCTGTCTCGCCGAGGATGAGGACGCTGAGCTCGGTCTTCGCGATTCGCTCGAGGACGGAGAAGATGCGACGCATGCGAGGCGACGTGCCGGCGAGCCCGCCGAAGCGATCGGAAAAACCGACGTCGACTTTGCGGCGATCCGCGTTGGGGATGATCTCGAACGAGCTGTTGCCGACGCGGAGGTCTGAAGGAGCCGTGACGATGCCCTCGCCGACGCGCATCGAGCCGACGAGCGTGCCGTTGGTGCTTCCGAGATCTTTCACCATGACGCCATCGCTGGCGGCGCGAAGCTCGCAATGAAGGCCGCTCACCTCGGGATCGGCCAATTGGACGGTCGCGCCGGCTGCGCGTCCGATGATCACGGGGTCGACGTCGATCGGGATGGTCGTGCCGTCCGGCTTGCGGAGAATGCCACCGCGGACGATCCAGTGTGCCACCTTTGCGCGTGTTGATTCAGCCACGGTTCTTTCTATCACGAAGTTCAGATGCACGAATGGAAGAGCACGCTAGAGTAAGCCCAGAATCGTGATGTTTCGCGCTGTCCGTACTCCTGCACTTCTCGGCGCCCTTCTGGTGTCATGCACGGCGTCCATTCCCGATGACGAAGCTGGTGAAGTGACGGCGCTCGCGGTCGACAGCACGGATGCGGAGTGGCTCCCCGCGGGTCTCGGCGCGATCGTCTTTTCGAGCATTGGGGCCGAGACCGATCCGGCGCGCGCAGCCGAAAGCGTCGATCGCATTCGCGCAGTCCTGCGTCCAGCTGATTGCGTCGGACCTCGCATCCCCGTCACGGACGCAACCATCCCCACGAGCCGCTACCATCTGACGAAATGCGAAGCGGAAAATCTCGACGCAATCTCGGGCGACTTCGACTTCGGATTCGAGACCACGCCCTCGGGCGCACTCTCGCTTCATCTTCACTCTGCCGAGCTCGTCTCGACCGTCGCCACCGAAGAGGTCACGTTCACGCTCACGCGAGAAGCGACCATCGGCACGACACGTCTCTTGAAGTGGGATGGGTCCGTGAAGGGAACGACCGCAGCCGGACGCGCGATCGATCGGCAGATCGACATCACGGCGAAGACGACCGTCACCGAGAGTTGTCCGGAGCTCAACGGTAGCTCGATCGGAAAGATGGGCGCGCGCGACTTGTTCGTCGAAGTAAAAGACGTCGAGCGCTGCAAGCAGGCGTGCCCGCGAAAGGGACGCCTCGTCATCACGCTCTCGAATCCGAACGCGGGCTACCAGCTCACCTACGACGAAGACGGCGTAGGCCTCCTCGAAGGCGGCGATCGCGAACGCGACGTCAACCTTCCGTGCGAACGCCGCTGACGTCGGAAACGGGCGAAGAAACGACCGGCGCCTCGTGCGCGAACTGGAGCTCGTACAGCTTCGCATACACGCCGCGCTTCGCGAGGAGCTCGTCGTGCGTGCCGTTCTCGACGATGTGGCCCTTGTGGAAGACGAGGATGCGATCGACCGAGCGAATCGTCGAGAGGCGGTGCGCGATGATGAGCGCCGTCTTGTCGCGGATCATCGCCTCGAACGCACGATGCAGACGCGCTTCGGTGTCGGAGTCGACGCTTGCAGTCGCTTCATCGAGGATCAGGATGGGCGAGTCGCGATAGACGGCGCGCGCGAACGCGAGCAGTTGGCGCTCTCCCCCGCTGAAGTTCGATCCACGCTCGTCGACGGGTGCATGAAGGCCTGCCGCGCGACGCTCGAAGAGCGGAAGGGCTCCGAGGCGCTCGAGGGCTAGGCGAGCGCGCGCCTCGTCCGGGTGATCGTCCGACATCGCGACGTTGGAGAGAATGTCTCCCGAGAAGAGAAAGACGTCTTGCGGAACGACGGAGAAGAGCTTGCGGAGCTCACGGCGGTCGTAGGCGCGTACGTCCTTTCCGAAGACGCGAGCACTTCCTGATTTGAGCTCGTAAAGACGAAGGAGAATGCTCGTGACCGTCGTCTTCCCTGCCCCAGTGGCTCCGACGAGCGCGATCTTCTCGCCCTTCTTGATCGAGAAGCTGACGTTCTCGATCACGGGAACTCCCGGCTTGTATTCGAAGGAAACGGCATCGAACGCGAGCGCTTCATCGGCATGCGCTTCGGTGGACTCGCCTGGATGATCCGTTTCGGTCTCGGCGTCGTCCAAGAGCTGGAAGATGCGCTCGGCGCCGGACATCGCAGATTGCAGAACGGTGTAGCGCTGCGAGAGCGTGCTGATGGGCTCGAAGAATTGCCGGATGTACGCCGTGAACGTCACCATCGTCGCGAAGGTGACGGGATGGGCGCCGAGGCGTCGGAAACCTGCGTACCAAAGGATCGCTGCGATACAGACGACGTTGACCATCTCGATGACGGCGTCGAGCACGGCCTCGTAGAAGACGGACGTCTTGTTGGCATCCGTGTAGGAGACGTTCACCGCATCGAACTCTGAAAAGATCGCGTCTTCGCGACCGTACGCTTGCACGACGGCCATCCCGTTGACCTGCTCGCTGAGCACCGAATTGAGACGTGCCGTTTTCGTGCGAATATCGCGGTAGGCCTCTCGCGATCGCCGACGAATGAACTGCACCGCGATGAACACGGCCGGCATCGAGACGAACGCGATGAGCGCGAGACGCGCGTCGAGGTTCACCATCACGATGACGATGCCTATGAGGGAGATGAGATCCCCCATGGCATTGAGTACGCCCGACGCAAAGAGCTCGGCGAGCGCGTCGACGTCGTTGGTACCGCGCGTCACGAGACGGCCGATGGGCGTCTTGTCGAAGTGACGGAGACTCACGCGCTGCAGAAAGAGAAAGATGTGCTCGCGAAGATCCGCCATGGCGCGCGCGCCGGCGATTTGCATCGTGTAGGTCTGAACGAAGATCGTCGACTGCGTGAAGATGATCAAGAGCGCGAGATAGAGCCCTTGGCGCATGACACCTTCAGCGTCGCCGCGCTCTGCATAGCCGATCGTCGCGCCCATGAAGAGGGGTCGAATGAGATTCAGAATCGACACGACGGCCAGCGTCGTCAGCGAAACGATCACGAATTTACGGTGCGGCGTAATGAACGGGATCAGCCGTTTGAAGAGACGCACATCGTAGGCTTTTCCGAGACCGCCTTCTTCGTGGAAGGCGCGGAGCTTCTCGTCCGTGCGAGATCGCGCTGCCGTCGGCTTCGGCGCAATCGCCTTCGAGGCCCCTCGTGCCGTCGGCCACTTCGAGCTGTTGCGCTTCGGATCGCTCATTTGGCCCCCGCGGGAGCTTCGAGAGGAGCGACTTCGGCATCGGCGAGCTCCGCAAGCGCCGTCGAGACGCGCTGCTCTTCGGCGAAGACCGAATACAAGCCGCCCAACTTCGAGAGCTCGGCGGGTGTTCCCTGTTCGACGATCTTTCCGCGCTCGAGGACGATGACCTTGTCACAGCGGGCCGCCGCGGCCACGCGATGTGTGATGAGGAGCACGGTGCGATTGGCTTTCTGACGATCCAACGCATCCAGAATCGCGGCTTCGGTCTTGGCGTCGACGGCACTCAACGGATCGTCGAGAACGACGACGGAGGCCTTTCTGGCGAACGCACGCGCGAGTGATACGCGCTGCTTCTGGCCACCGCTCAACTGCACGCCGCGCTCACCGACCACCGTGTCGAAACCGTCCGGGAGACTCTCGATCTCGTCGCGAACCTGCGCTTCCGCTGCGCTCGCTTTGATGAGATCGAGCGAATGCTGTTCGTCGGGGTCGTCGAGAGAGAATCCGACGTTTCGCGTGACGGTAGTCGAGAACAAGAAGGCGTCTTGTTGCGCATAGCCTACGAGCTGACGGAGCTTCTTGAGATCCAGCGAGCACACGTCTTTTCCACCGACAAAAACGGCACCTTCTGGCGTCGGGAGGAGGCGCGCCAAGAGCAGAGCGAGCGTCGATTTTCCGGACGCCGTCCGCCCGACGATCGCCAGTGAGTGCCCCTGCGGAAGCTCGAAAGAGACGTCGTCGAGAATCTTGTCTTCGCCGTGGTTGAAGCTCAAGTGCCGCACTTCGAGGGACGCCGACTCGGGGGCCGCGACGCCACCGCTCACGACATCTGGAGTCGCATCGAAGATCTCTTTCAAGCGAACGAAGCCGGCACGCCCGCGCTGCATGATGGAGAGCACGAAGCCGAGCGCGATCATCGGCCAGGTCATGCGTGCGTGTGCGAGCGAGAACGCGAAGAAGTCGCCCTTGCTGATGCCCCCATTGGCCACGCCTCTCAGAAGAAGCGTTCCACCGTACCAATAGATGAGAAGAATTCCCGCGCCGCCCGTCGCGCCGAGAATCGGCATCATGAGGCCGCGAATCTTGGCGAGCGAAAGGCTCGCATCGAGATAGTTTTTGTTCGCGTCACGGAAGCGACGGAGGGCGAGCGGCTCGAGAGCAAAGCTGCGAACGACGCGCACGCCGGAAAGATTGCTCTGGAGCACCTCGCTGAGCTTGCCGATCGACGCTTGATTCTCGCGCTGACGGATGAACATGCGCTTGCTGAAGGCGCGCGAAGTGAGGAGAAGCACGGGGAGCGGGATCATCGCGACGAGCGTGAGCTTCACCGAGATCGCCAGCATGACCTGGAGCGCGCTCACGAATGCCAAGACGACATTGACGACGTTGAGCGCTCCGAAGCCGAAGAGCAGGCGCACTTGCGCGAGATCGTTCGTCGAGCGGCTCATGATGTCGCCCACGGGCATGCGGCGGTAGAACGAGCTTCCGAGCTCCTGCAATTTCGAGAGGAGCTCCGAGCGGAGCTCGTATTCGACGTCGCGACCCGTGTTGAAGATGAACCAGCGGCTCGCAATGCGAGCGATGAACGCGACGACGGCGAACGCGAGCATCATGAGCGCCGGCGTGTGCGCGCGCGAGGGGTCGCTGCTGAAGAGCAAGTCGATGGCCTCGCGCGACCGCCAATCGATGCGATTCATCGAAAATTGAAAGAGCATGAGCACTGCCACGCCTGCGAGAAGCGAAGGGAGGTGCCGGCGGAGCTGGCCGCGGAGCGTCGTCGGGTGCGAGGATGACAATGGGGGCCGCCGAGCTTAGGGCTGCGAGATGTGTGCCGGCAAGCGCGGAAGAGCGTTGTTTTTCAGGCTCTCCGTCTATCGACGACGACGGGACGAGATGGTAGGACCGGAAGACAAATGAGCGGTGTCGACCAGCGTCTTCCATTCGTCCCCGTCAACATCGCCATCCTGACCATTTCGGATACGCGCAACCTCGAGAACGACGCCTCGGGCGCGCTTCTCGAAGAACGCGCCACCGAGTTCGGTCACAAAGTCGTCGAGCGCACGCTCGTCGCCGACCATCAACCGGCGATTGAAAAGCAGTTGCGCACCTGGATCAGCGATCCACGCATCGACATCGTGCTCTCGACCGGTGGAACAGGCGTGACCGCAAGGGACGTCACGCCAGAAGCCGTGCGCAGAGTGATCGAGAAGGAGATTCCCGGTTTCGGCGAGCTCTTTCGCTACCTCAGCTACCGCCTCATCGGCACGGCGACGATCCAATCGCGCGCGATCGCCGGCGTCGCCAATGCCACCTACATCTTCGCACTTCCCGGATCCACCTCGGCTTGCAAGGACGCTTGGGACGAAATCCTCCAATTTCAGCTCGATTCGCGTCACCGCCCCTGCAACTTCGTGGAGCTCCTTCCACGTTTGAAAGAGACCGTCTCGCTGTAGGGCGTTCGCGGTTCACGATCGCGGGAATCACGCTTGGTCGCGGGGCGTACCTGTGAGAAGGATCAGCGCGTCTTGGAGAAGAACGATTCATTTTTGCCGCCGGGAGATCCACCGCTCACGCCGAGTGGTTCACAGATTCCCGTAGCCCGGCCCTCGGAGCCACGCGTCCTCCGGCCGCGGCGTGCGGCTCCTGGCGATGCGATTCGCCCGACGCGCGCCGAAGTGAACCTCGCGGCGCTGCGCCACAACTTGCGCGTCGTGCAGAAGTATTCGGGTGGAGCGAAGGTGTGGGCAGTGCTCAAAGCCGATGGCTACGGGCACGGCGCGCCAGCCGTCGCACGGACGCTCGAGCGCGCGGGCGCTCACGGATTCTGCGTGGCACTCCTCGAAGAAGCGATCGAGCTCCGCGAGGCAGGGATTTTTGCGCCGATTCTCGTGATGGGCGGCTACTACCCGAACGCGCACGCCGAAGTCATCCATCGGAACTTGATTCCGGTCGTCTACAACGAAGAGCACCTCGACGGCTTCTCGCGTGCCTCTCGTCTTCTCGGCTCCTCACGCGCCCTCCCCGTTCACGTCAAAGTAGACACGGGCATGGCGCGCCTCGGCGTGACGATGGACAACATCGAAGGCTTCGCCGAGAAGCTGAAAGCGCGCGGAGAAGTCGAAGTGAGCGGCCTCATGACGCACTTCGGAAGCGCAGATGCCGAAAACGTGAGCGACGTGGAGGCCCAGCTGCTTCGGTTCGAAGAAGCGACACTGCGTTTCGCCGAGGTCGGCATTCGTCCGCAAGTGCGTCACGCCGCGAACTCGGCCGCGGTCTTCCGCAAAGAAGGTCTCCTCGACATCGTGCGTCCCGGTATCGCGTTCTTCGGCGTCTCCCCCACACTCCCCGACGGATCGCCACTCACGACCGAGCTCCAGACGGTCATGCGCGTGCGCAGTGAGATCGTCGACCTGCGCACGGTGCACGAGGGCTCGGCCATCGGCTACGGCGGACTCTGGCGCGCCAAACGCCCTTCACGCATCGCGACCATGCCGATGGGTTACGCCGATGGCCTCTCGCGGCACCTCACGAATCGCGGACATGTGCTCGTTCGCGGCAAGCGCGCGCCCATCGTCGGCGCCGTCTCGATGGATATGTCGATGGTCGACGTGACGGACATCGAAGGCGTTTCGATGCGCGATGAGGTCGTCATTCTCGGCGGTCAAGAAGGCGTGCTCGGTAGCGATTCCATCAGCGTCGACGAGATCGCAAAGCACTGCGAAACCATCCCCTGGGAAGTGCTCTGCGCGATCTCGCGGCGTGTTCCGCGCTTTTATCGCGAGCCGTGAATCCTGAACGCGCTCTCGGGCGCGCGCTCTCCGCGACCCTCGGGCCTCTCGTGGCCTTGCGCATCGTCGTTGCAGGGCTCTGCCTGACGGCAGCTGAGCCGCGGCATGCGATCGATTGGATCAAGAGTGGCGCGCCTCTCGTTACGCCGTTCGGACTCGGTTGGTTTGCCGAGGCGGCTCCCCTCGATGCGAGCACCGCCAACATCATTCGAGTCATCTATTACGCCAGCGCTGCGCTTGCGCTCGTCGGCCTCTACACGCGCTTCGCACTCGTCGCTCTCGGCGCGACCGCGTTCTATCTCTTCGCGGTCAATTCGATGGGAGGCGCTGTTCTCCACGACATGCATTTGCTCTGGTTCATCGCCGTTCTCGCGGTCTCGCCCTGCGGCGAAACGGGATCGCTCGACGCACACTTTGCGGGCCGCCCGTTCATCGAACGCACGGCTTTTATTGCGCAAAATGGCGTTCCAGTTTTCTTGATTCGCACGCTCCTCGGACTCGTCTACTTTTTTCCCGGGCTGCACAAGATTCGAGAGTCGGGGTTTGCGTGGGCGCTGTCCGACAACCTCGCGAATCAGATGCACGCAAAATGGCTCCAGTTCGACCAGATTCCGTTCTTCCGAATCGACACCCATCCCTCTCTTCTCCATGCGGCAGGGCTCTTCGTCCTCGCGTTCGAGTTGTTGTTCGTCTTTCTCGTTCACGTTGGCCCGCGCACGCGGATCGCCCTCGCGCTTGCAGGGATCGCCTTCCACCTCGCGAGCCAGGTGTTCATGTTCATTCCCTTTGCCAGCCTTTGGATGACGTACGTGATTCTCTTCGACGCGCCTGCCAAGTCGTCCTCCGATCTACCCCGCACTGCAGCGGGCGAGACCTCACCACATCGCGCTTTGCCCGCGAGCGCACTTCTCGTCGGCGCGGCTCTGCTCGTGCCGGTCGCGATTCAAGGAGCGCGCGGCGTGACGCAGAGCTTCCCTTTTGCGTGCTACCCGACCTTCCAACGGATCGCGGATCCCGAGCTGCCCGATCTTTCGGTTACTGCGGTCACCCCCGAAGGCGAGCGCGACGTACCCGTCGCCCGTGATGCTCTCGGGCATCGCTCGCAGGCCTCTTGGGGCGCCGTTTGGAGCATCGCCGGCATCTATGGCGCGCCGTTCTCGGAGGCGCGACTGCGCCAGTTTCTCCTGGCGGAGGCCAATCACGAGCCTGGTCGTTCGCGTTTCCTCGAGGCCCCGTTCCTCGAAGCCCGTAGCGTGCGAGTGGACCTCACGCGCCGCTCGACGCTCCCGGAACGCTGGCGAGATCCGCCGCGCAAGGTTCGCACGCTCGCCACGTTCTCCTGGCCACTGTCCGAGTAACACGAGGCAGAGCGCCCCGAGACCTCGCAGTCACGCGGGATGCGCAGCTACCGGAATGCCGCGAGCGAGGAGCGGCCGAACGACGTTTTCGCGCATCGCTTTGTCGGCGAGCGCCAGGTATTCGTCCGTTTGCATCCAAGCGAGTGCGTCGCCACCCGAGGAACGACTCGGGCGCGCTGCGATTTTTTCCCACTGGCGGTGAATCACTTGGATCACGCGATCGGCTCGTCCTCCGAGATAGATGCGATCGGCTTCGGAGAGCTCGGGGACGGCCCAGTCGAGAAACGTGAAGCCGAAGATCCCGTGGGCGGCCTCGTCTTTGACGATTCGGGCGAGCACGGCTTTTGGAAGCGGATGCTGCGCGGCATTTCTCGTTCCGCGAAGAAGCGGAATGCTCAGCGCTTCGCCGACGCAAAAGACGCGCACCACGAGATCCGCCGCGCGCATGAGAGGAGTGAGCTCCTTTTCGGCGTCGACGATCATCGCGTCGGGATCGTGGACGATCTCCGTGCCACCGCCGAGCTCCATCGCCATGCGCGCGCAAAGCTCGACGTGCACCATCTCATCGAGCGGAAAGCGCGTCGCAACGGCGACGAGATCGAGGGGCGCGCGCGCCTCGATGAGGGCGCGTAGTGTCGCGGCACAAGCGATTCCCGTGCGGTGCTCTTGATAAGCAGCGCCCGTCCACGCTTTTCGCGCGGCGATGACGGCGCTCGGAGCAAGTGTGCTCGTGTCGAGCGTGCCCCACGGCATCTCCTCGACCTCCGGACGCATCTTGCGATAGCGCCGTTCGACGCCCTCACCAAAGAGCTCCAACTCGAATAGCTGTCCTTCCGCCATGGTTCGCGCTCGCGAGCTGATAGAAACGCGCGGCGTCAGTCGTCGCGCGCGTCGACCGGAGCGTCCGTGGCGCTGTCATCTGCGTCGTTCGCAGCATCACCCGCGTCGTCCGGCTCGGGCGCGACGAGGTTTCCGGACGTGAATTGATCGTCTTGCGAGCCTGCGTCGGGCGGAGCCATGAGGTTGCCGCTCGTCTCCGAACCGGAGTCAGAACACGCGACATAAGTGACGGCCGCCACACCGATGGAAGCGACGAGAAGCTTCCGTCCAGGTCGTTTTAAGCTCATGACCGGATGCTAGCATGGCACCCAGGCTGAGCTAGCGGTCGTCACTGCGAGAGCGGCGCGCCCTTCCCAAGTGCTCGCCACCCTTGGGTGCGTGTCTGAATTACGTACGCGGAAAGGGTTCGCGCGTCGCCGTCTTCGGGTTCGCGCGATCGGTGCCGCCTGCGTACTCTTTGCCGGCCGTCGACGTGACGAATGGGCCGCCGCGCTCTTCTTCGACTTCGAGATTCGTCAAGCGATCGCCTGCGTCTTCTCCGCTCGTGAACTCGCGTACTGCCTCTTCGCCGAGCTCTTCAGCGAGAGAATCCTTGGTGCGCGCCTTTCCAAAGAACGCGCGGTCCTTCGACTCGTCGTGAGACATCGCTTCGCGAGCGCGCGCGCGAACCTCTTTCTTGTGCTCGGGGCTGTTGCGGTCGATCGGCGCCGCTTTCACCTTTGCAGGAGCCTTCTTCGCGACGGCCTTTTTGGCAGCGGGCTTCTTCGCGGGCGACTTGGTCGCCGTGGCTTTCTTGGCGACGGGCTTCGCGGGCGCCTTCTTGGCTGCGGGCTTCTTCGCGACGGCCTTTTTGGCTGCGGGCTTCTTCGCGACTGCCTTCTTCGCCGCAGGTTTTTTGGCGGGAGCCTTCTTGGCGGCGGGCTTCTTGGCGGGCGACTTCTTCGCGACAGCCTTCGTCTTGGATTTTGGAGACTTGGATTTCTTGGAGGTCTTCTTGGCGGCCATCAGAAAGACGTAGCATGAAGACGCGAAGAGAAGCGTGAACGTCGTGCGCCGATTTACGTCGCGGCGCTTCGCCGGCTCAGGCGACGCGCGGCTTCGCGGCCTTGAGTTGGGGACCCGAAGGAGCTGCGCTCGCGACACCGGGATTTCCCACGCGAACGCGCATCGACTCCCAGACCGTCGAGCGATTGCGGCCACCGCGCTTCGAGAGATAAAGCGCCTCGTCCGCCGACTTGAAGAGCTCCTCCCAGGTCTTTCCGGCCTTGTCGAAAGTTGCAACGCCGACCGAACACGTGACGTTGAAAGCCGTCGTCTTTGCGTGAAACTGCGTCTTTCCGAGCTCTTCGCGCACGCGCTCGGCGAGGTTCATCGCGCCGGTCTCGTCGGTTTCTTCGCAAACGATCACGAACTCCTCGCCACCGAAGCGCGCCACGAGATCGGTCGTGCGCTTGTGCTTCTTCAAGATGTCCGCGAGGCCCTTGATGACGACGTCGCCGACATCGTGCCCGTAGGTGTCGTTCACCTTCTTGAAGTGATCGATATCCGTGATGAGCACCGAGAGCTTGCGCTTGAACCGAGCGGCCGAGGCGACCTTCTGCGTCGCCGCTTCGAGCATGGCGCGCTTGTTGAGAAGCGACGTGAGGCCGTCGGTCGTCGCCATCGTTTCGAGCTTTTGCACCATTCGCGCGTTCGAAAGACTCACCGAGAGATGGCTCGCGAGCACTTCCAGCGTGGGGCGAACCGAGTCACCGAAGGCATGCTTGCGCTTGGCGCCGAGGATGAGCGTGCCGAGCGGCTTGTCGTGGACGAGAAGCGGGAGCACGAGGAGCGACGGCATGTCTGGCCAAGGGAAGCGCTTCGTCAGCACCACTTGATGCGCGGCGTCGTACTCGCCGCGGTACGGCAGCGGGAACTTGTTGCGGACGACCATCGAGACGAGGCCCGTATTGGGCTGAAAACGCGCACCGACGAGGTCGTCGATCTCGTTGCCCGAGCTCTGCGCCGCGCACACTTCGTGAAGCTTCGTCGACTCGTCCCAAATCGTGACCGCCGCGAGATCGAAGCTGGCAATTTCACGGGCTGCACGCACACCGGCTTCGAGAACGTCCTTCTCGCTGAGCGCTGCGCCGAGCGCTTGGGCGGCGCGATAGAGCTTTCCTTGCTCGGCCTTGGCGCGCTCGAGCTGTACGAAAACGCGCTCGTTCTGAATCGCGCGCTGGCAGTAGCGCGCTGCCTGCGCGGCAAGCTCTTCTTCGTCTGCCGAAAAGGGAGAGAGCTCCGTGCGGTCGATCGCAAGAATGCCGCGAACGCGTCCGTCTTCGAGCACGGGGATCGCGAGAAGTACACGCGTCGGATTCGGCCCCGCGTAGTACGGAACCTTGTACGAGGGCGTCAGGTTCGAGAGAAGAACCGACTCCTTGTGCTGGAAGACCGCGCCGAGCACGCCGTCGCCCGCAGCGATCGGGGCGTCGCTGATCTCGTCCGAGGAGCTCGACAGCTAGCTGATGCGGAAATGCGTGCCCGAATCGTTGAGCCAGAAGAGAACGGCCGTGTGGAGCTTGAGGGTGCGGCGA
>JAHFDV010000730.1 GCA_023248815.1 Myxococcales bacterium | reverse complement strand
GTCCGGCTACGTCGACGATTCGATTGCGGCGTTCAAGGGTCGAACGATTCACACGTACCACTCCGATGGCGCTGGCGGCGGGCACGCGCCGGACATCATCAAGGTCTGCGGGGTGCCGGAAGTCCTCCCGTCGAGCACGAATCCAACACGCCCCTTCACGGTCAATACGCTCGACGAGCATCTAGACATGCTCATGGTGTGTCACCATCTCGATGCGAACCTCCCCGAAGACGTGGCGTTTGCCGAGAGCCGGATTCGTGGCGAAACGATCGCCGCGGAAGATATTCTTCACGATCTCGGTGCGATCAGCATGATTGCCTCCGATAGCCAAGCGATGGGGCGCGTGGGGGAGACCATCGCGCGCACGTGGCAGACCGCGCACAAGATGAAAGAGCAGCGCGGTGCGCTCCCGGGTGACAGCGCCCATGACGACAACACGCGCATCAAGCGCTACATCGCGAAGTACACGATCAATCCCGCAATCGCTCACGGCGTGGCGCACGAGATTGGGTCGATCGAAGTGGGCAAGCTCGCCGACATCGTCCTCTTTCGTCCTGCTTTTTTCGGAATCAAGCCCGAGATCGTCATCAAAGGCGGCTTCATCGCGTGGGCGCAAATGGGCGACGCCAACGCCTCGATTCCTACGCCAGAGCCGGTGCGCATGCGACCGATGTTCGGCGCTTACGGCCATGCAGCCTCCGCCACGAGCCTCGCGTTCGTCTCGCGACTCGCGCTCGAAGAGGGGTCGCTCGATGCTTACGGCCTTTCGCGATTGATGGTGCCCGTGCTCGGCTGTCGCAATCTCACGAAGCGCGACATGAAGCTGAACGACGCATTGCCCGTCATGGAGATCGATCCCGAGACCTATGCCGTGCGTGCCGATGGTCGCCTTCTCACCTGTGAACCTGCGAAGACGTTGCCGCTCGCGCAACGCTATTTCTTGTTCTGAGTCGCGTCATCCATGGACTCCCGCCTCCTTCAGCTCGCCGACTCCGCCTTCCCGACGGGCGCTTTTGCGCATTCGTTCGGATTCGAGGCGGTGCATCAGCTCGGCAAGTTGCGCGATGAAACTTCGATCGTGCGCCGTTTGCGCGAGTTCATTTGGCACACGGCGACGAGCACGTTGCCATTCTTCAATGCGGCGTTCGATCTCGAACGCGCTCCCACGGTGAACGGGATCGTCGCGCTCGATCGCTGGAACGAGATGTACCTCTCGAATCACATCGCGCGGCGTGCAAGCACGGCTCAAGGTCGCGCCTTTCTGCTCGCAAGCGAAGCGACACTCGAGGGGACGGAGGCCTCGACGATCATTCGTGCTCTCCGGGAAGAGCTGCCGCACGCGCACGTTGCCGTTGCGATGGGAAGCACGTTTCGTGCGATCGACGTCGCGCGTGCAGACGCTCGGCGCGTTCATCTGTTCGCCGCTCTTCGCGGAGTCACTTCGGCGCTCGTGCGTCTCGGCGCGATGGGTCCGCTGCGTTCGCAAAAGCTCATGTTCGATCTTCACCCGCTTCTCGACGAGGCGCTCGACGCGACCGAGGGTCTCTTGCCGGATGACGCAACGTCCGTCGCTCCATTTCTCGAGATCGCTCAAACCCTTCACGATCGATTGTATTCGAGGCTCTTTCAAAGCTGAGGTTTAGGACATGACGCATTCTCACGACGGACTTCCGGTTCACGATCATTCGCACGAGCACGGGCATGATCATGGCGAGCACGGGCACACGCACGAACACTGGATTCATCCCGGGCTCTTTCATGAGCGCGAGAAGCCGCTTCACCGCGACTATGCGCGGCGATCGTTCACCGTGGGGATTGGCGGTCCGGTCGGCAGCGGGAAGACCGCGCTCGTGTTGGCGTTGTGTCGTGCCCTTCGCGAGACGCATTCACTCGGTGTCGTGACGAACGACATCTTCACGAAAGAGGACGCCGAATTTCTCACGCGCAACGAAGCGCTGCCCGCAGAACGCATTCGCGCGGTCGAAACGGGGGGCTGCCCCCACGCCGCGATTCGTGAGGACATCACGCCCAACCTACTCGCGCTCGAGGAGCTCATGCGCGACGTGCGTCCCGAGCTCTTGCTCGTAGAGAGCGGCGGAGACAATCTCGCGGCGCAATACAGCCGCGAGCTCGTCGACTACACGATCTACGTCATCGATGTCGCCGGCGGTGACAAGGTGCCGCGCAAGGGAGGTCCTGGCATCACGCAGTCCGATTTGCTCGTCGTCAACAAGGTAGATCTCGCGCCGCTCGTGGGGGCCGACCTCTCCGTGATGAGGCGC
>JAHFDV010000311.1:4920-7213 GCA_023248815.1 Myxococcales bacterium | reverse complement strand
TCGCGCGGCTTCGATGCGATTGCCCGTGCGCTTCGCCTCGAAAGAGATTTTTTCGTCGACGATCGCATGCAAGCGCGCGCGAGCACTGTCTTCGGCTTCGGTCGAAAGCGTGAGTTTGCGAGCTTCGGCGCCTTCAGCACGCGGCACACGACGTTCGCGTCCCGCCATCGGCGTCGCGCCGCTGATGAGCCGACGGTATGCGTCTTCTTCGTCTGCGACACCAGAGGTTGCAACGCCACGCTCGCCTCTCGTCGTCGTGTTCCCGCGAGATGCGTGAGCGGTGGTACTCGACCCACTTTTTCCGAAACTATTTTTTGCAGCAGCCGCCTTCGCGGCGTTCTCCTTCGCGAGCTCCTCTTGCTTCACGAGCTCGTCACGCATCGGCTTCAGCGCGTCGAAAGGGCTCTTTCCCTTCTTCTCTTTCTTCGCGCTCACGAACGCTCCTTCTCTTCGCGCTCCTCATGTTCGCGTTGAAGGCTGCGAACCGCCGAGAGCACCGACTGTACGCCCGTCAAAATTCCGTCTTCGAAGTGCCAGTCAGGATCAGCGAGATTCGGAAAATCATGGGGATTGCGAATGTCTTCGGCGGTGAGCCCCGGGATGAGGCGCCGCGCGAGCGCGAGGACTTTGTCTGCCTGGAGCGTCTCCAATTCTTTCAGGAGCTCTCCGAGCTCTTCCCAACGAATGCCCTTTGCGTCGCCACGTGCGTTCATCTCGTTCCTTCCTCGGCGACTGCGAGCGCCATCGTCACCAATGTTTCCGCATCACTTACGAGCGCATCCGCGAAGAATCGCTTCACCGGATACAGCGCGACCGTCGCTCCGCGTTTCGGACAAATGCCGAGACACGCCGTCTTCGTCACCCAAACGCGCGACGCGAGGCCGGAGGTCAACGTGCGACGCTTCAGCTCGGTGAAGAGCTCTTCGCCATGCGTCGAACATCCCTCGCCGAGCGGCGAACCTTCTTCACGACGATTCGCGCAAACGAAAAGCTGGGCCTCGGGAAGGAGCGAGATCTCTTTCATCGCGCCGCGTCGCCTTTCGTGGCGCCCGCACCATCTCTGGTCGCCAGCCTGAGCGCGCGCTCGAGTGCGAGCACGGCGAGCGCATGCGTGACATGACCCTCGTCGATGAGACGGGCGGTCTCGGAGCGTGGCACGAGAACGACTTCGCACGACTCGTTCGTGTCGAACGAAGGCTCGCTCACTTTTTTTGCGCCTCGCGCGAGAAAAGAGAAACAGCGGTTGGCCTGAATCGCAGGATTCGGATGCACGACGGCGAGCGGCTCGAACGACGTTGCGGCATAGCCCGTCTCTTCGAGGAGCTCGCGTGCCGCGGCGATCTCCGGAGACTCCCCCATGTCGATCGCGCCTCCCGGAATCTCCAGCGTGATCGAGTCGGTTCCGAAGCGATGCTGGTAAATCAAGACGAGCTCGTCCTCGGCGGTGAGCGCGACGACGTTGCACCAGTCGCTGCATTCGATCGTGGATGCAAATCGCGCAGACCTCGGGTCGGCTTCAGCTTCGAGCTTTCCGATGGCGCGCGCGAGCACGCGAAAAACGCCGTGGTCTCCCTTCACGACGACTTCGCCGAGAGAGAAACGATCGACTTTCGGCGGGGGAACGAGCGACATCAGGAGGCAAATCGTAGCGAGAAAGGGAACTTGATTCGAACCAATTTAGAGTATTGTTCGCGCGCACTTGAAGCGCTGCAGAAGCGCTCTCCTGCTGCATCTGGAGGCCGCGATGTCACTTGGAATCGAAGATACGAAAGTTGGAACCGGCACTGAAGCAACGTCCGGAAAACGCGTCACCGTTCATTACACGGGCACGCTCACGGACGGCAGCAAGTTCGACAGCTCGCGCGATCGCGGCAAAGGCTTCACGTTCGCGCTCGGCGGCGGTCAAGTCATCAAGGGTTGGGACGAAGGCGTTGCGGGCATGAAGGTCGGCGGCGTGCGCAAGCTCACGATTCCGCCCGAGCTCGGTTATGGCGAGCGCGGCTTTCCGCCCGTCATCCCCGCGAACTCGACGTTGCTCTTCGAAGTGGAGCTCCTTTCGGTCGACTGAATCGATGGCTCGCCCTTTCACCGTAGAAGAGCTCGAAGAGCTCCTTTCGCTGCGTTCCTTCGTCGACGAGGCGTTGGAACGCGGCCTCATCGAGCAGATGCCGCTCCGTGAGGTTCTCGATCGTCTTTTGAGCGAAGCGTGTGCGCGCACCGGCGCTCATGGCGCCTTCATTCGAAGCTACGGTGAATCACTCGACCTCGAGCTCTTTCAAGCGGGCGATCTCGC
>JAHFDV010000311.1:0-4910 GCA_023248815.1 Myxococcales bacterium | reverse complement strand
CGAAGCGCTCTTCGAGGTGACCGGCCGCGAGAAGCGCGAGCACGTTCTCGGCGAAGAGAGCGGACGACTCTTCGTCGTGCAGCCGCTCGATGTTGCCGGTGAATGGTTCGGCGCAGCCGGCGTCGTCTTCACGAAGCCGAGCGACGAGAAGCGCGTGGAGCTCGCCAAACGAAAGGTCGAGCTCATCTGCGAAGTGCTCGACAACTATCTCTACGCCATCAAAGTCGCGCGTACGAAGCAGCGCGTGATGTCGGAGCTCGCCGATGCGCTCAGTCACCGCTCCTTGAGTGACGGCCTCGATCGCGCCGCAAAAATTCTGTTCGACGCCGTCCCCGTGGCGCGTCTTCTCCTCGTGTATCGCTCCGATGAGAGCGCGATCGCGGACGTCCAGACGCACGTCTACGAAGACGGAAAGCTCGTCTCCTCGAAGCTCTCGTCGCCGCCTCCCGCGCACGGAAGCGTGCCGGAAAAAGAAAGCTCGTTGGCGCGCGCCTATATCGAGAACGGCGATCCGCGCCTTCTCGAGCGCCAAGGCATCACGGGTGCCACCGAAGAGGTGCTCATCAACGGCGTGACCCACGCGACGGTCGTCGGCAAGCTTGCGGCGCGCGCCAAGAACTCCGGTTTCAACACGTACGATCGCGAGCTCCTCGCGAACTTCGCAGACTTCGTGCGGCAGCGCATCGTCGACTTCAACAAAGAGTGGCGTCATCTCTCTTCGACCTTTCGCGCAGAAGACGTCGTGCGTCTCCTTCGCCAAGAAGACTACGAAGCGAAATACCTCGCGCCTCGCGAGGCCACGGTCGCGATGCTCTACATGGACATCGCCGGCTTCACGCGCCTTTCCGAGCAAGTGCTCAAGTCGCCGAGCGCCGTCGCCAAGTTCGTCGAAGAGTGGAGCCAAGACGCCGTCGACATTCTCTTCAGCTGCGGCGGCGCGTTCGACAAGATGGTCGGCGATTGCGTCATCGGGCTGTTTGGCCCGCCCTTCTACGATCAGACGCCGGGCGAGACGCTCGCCAACGCGATTCGTTGCGCGGAAGCCGTGCGCGACATGACGCGCGAAGTCGGAAAGCGCGCAGGGATGGAAGTGCTCGAAAAAGAGCCGATCGGCGTCGCATCGGGCGTCCACCTCGCTCCGCTATTCGTGGGCACGTTCGGCCCCAATCGCAACTTCACGGGGTTCTCCTCGGGAATGAACAACACCGCGCGTCTTCAAGGCTGCGCCAAGCGCGACGAGATCCTCGTCATGCTGGATGCGATCGACGCGCTTCCCGAAGGGCACGGATTCAAGTTCGGTCCCGAGGGGTCGGCGCAGGTGAAGAACGTGGCGCAACCCCTTCGCTATCGCCTGCTCGCGGGCTCATCCAAAGAACGCTGAGGGCTCGCCCCGTCCGCGCTTGGATGCTAGCCTCCCTGCCACCTTGCGCAGAGCCGTCCAAACCCTCCTCGTCCTCGCGTTGGCCGCGCCCGTCGCGTTCACGACGACCGACGCCTCTGCCCAACCACGACGTGGCGCTGCCGCCAAGGTCGACCTCGTCACGCGCGGCAAGCAACTCTTCGACGACCAGCAATACGAAGAGTCGATTCAAGCGCTCTCGGGCGCGCTCGTTCGCCCCTCGACGACACGCGACGAGCGCATCGAAGTGCTCCGCTTGCTCTCGCTGAACTACATCACGCTCGGTCGCAAAGAAGAGGCCGAGGGCGCCGTTCGCGCGCTCTTCGTCATCGACCCGAAGTACACGCTCGCTGCGACGGAATCGCCGCGTTTCCGAGATTTCTATCAATCGGTGCGCGATCGCTGGGAAAAGGAAGGTCGTCCTGGGTTCGCTTCGGAAGCGGCCAAGTCGAACCTCACCATGACCCACGTCTCACCGGCACAAGCCGAAGCCAACTCGAACATCGAGATCACCGCGAAGGTCAGCGATCCCTCGAAGGTCGCCCGCGTCCGCCTCTTCGTGCGCGAAGCCGGCAACGGCAAGTTCGTCGCTCAGGGAATGAAGCTGACGGGCGATACGGCACGCACGACGATCTCGGGTCCCCGCGTGAAGCCGCCCCTCCTCGAGTACTACATCGAAGGCCAAGACTCTGGCGGCATCGCGATCGTCGGCAAGGGCGACATCGACGTTCCGCTTCGGATCGCAATCCCAGAATCACGCAGCGGTTGGGTTCTCCCCGTTGCGATCGGCGCAGGCGTGCTCGGAGCTGCGGCGATCGTCGGCGGCCTCGCGCTCGGCGGCGTGTTCGACAAGTCGCAACCGACGCGCTTCACGACCGTCTCCATCAACGTCCCATGACCGAGCCTCGCTTCCCGTTCGTCACGATTGAAGTCAGTCCCGACGACGTCGACTACGCGAGCGGCCTCTTCTTCGAGCTCGGTGCAGCCGGCGTCGAAGAGCGCGACGCGACGACCTTGAACAAGCCGGGCGCGCTCAAAGTGCCGGGCTCAAACCGCGTCATTCTCGTCGGAAGTTTCAGCGATCACGAGACCGCGAAAGCTGCGGTCGCAACGCTCGACGCGACGTGGAATCCCGAGCTCGGAGAGATCGTCGGGGATGCCTGGCGCGACGCGTGGAAAGAGCATTTCCGCCCGTTCGCGATCTGCAAGAGCATCGTGATTCAGCCTCCATGGGACACGTACAAGGGACCGCCCGTCGAGACGATCCTCGAGCTCGAGCCCGGTCGCGCGTTCGGCACGGGTCTCCACGAGACGACCTCGCTCGTCGCGGGAGTGCTCGAAGAGCATCGCGCCGAGCTCGGCGGCGCCGAAATTCTCGACGTAGGCACGGGCAGCGGCATTCTCGCACTCATCGCGTTGGCTCTCGGCGCCAAGAGTGCCCGCGCGATCGACAACGACGCAGACGTGGTCGGGGTCGTCAACGAGAACGCCGAGCGCAATCAGAAGAGCCACGCCGTGGTCGCGGATGCGACTCCCGTCGAAGACATCGAAGGCACGTATCCGATCGTCCTCGCGAACATCGAAGCCTTCGTGCTCATTCCTCTCGCCAAGGCAATCAGCGCGCGCACCAAGCCGGGAGGCCTTCTCGTTCTCTCGGGCATTCTCGTGCCGCAAAAAGACACCGTCCTCGCGGCGTATCCAGATTTCGATCTCGTGAGCGCTCCCGAAAAGGGCGAGTGGATCGCCCTCGCGCTGCGCAAAAAAGCATGACCCGGCGCGTTCGCTTGCCACTGCACGATCTCGCAGTAGGCACTCGAAGACTCGCACAGACCGACGCGCACTATCTTCTTCGTGTTCGCCGCCTCGCCGTAAAAGACGCGTTCGTGGCCTTCGATCCGAAGAGCGGCATCGAAGCGGAGGGGGTCGTCCTCGACGAGAACGGGAACGTCGAATTCACGACCACGCGCGTCTCCGCCAAGGAGCCGGACGTGATTTGGATTCACGGACTTGCCAAAGGTGACAAGTGCGACGCGATCGTCCGTGACGCGACGGAGCTCGGAGCGACGCGCGTCGTCTTCGCAAAAATGGCGCGAAGCATCGTCGACCTCAAAAGTGACCGAGGCGAAAAGCGTCTCGTTCGCTGGGAGAAGATCGCCGACGAAGCCGCGCGCCAGTCCGAACGCTCGCGCGCGCCGACGATCGCTCTCGCTTCGTGGGATGAAGCTCTCGTCGAAGCTGCCGATCTCGCGAACGCACTACGTATTTGCCTCTACGAAGCCGGTACGACGCCTCTCGCGGGCGTGCTCACGAAAGGCCACGAGCACTACGTCTTTGCGACGGGCCCCGAGGGCGGCTTCGAGCTTGCCGAGATCGAGGCGGCGGAACGCGCCGGATTCATCGTCGCGTCTCTGGGAGCGCGCATTTTGCGCACGGAAACGGTGCCAGCGGCGGTCCTCGGAGCCCTTCAGTTTGTGACGCTCGCCACGTAACCTAGTGGAGTCGCAATGCTCGAACGGATTGCCCTCAATGAAACGCGCCTTCGGACGCCAGGGCTCGGCCTCGATGCGAAGGGCGTCGCGCTTGGGAGCAAAGGAATTCTCCTCTTTCCTACAATCGACCGCCTCATCTCTTTCCTTGCACTCTACACAGAGTCTCGGTCGCTCGAAGACCTCGTCCCCTCGCTAGAAATTCGCCTCGTGCGTTCGGCACTCGGCGCTCGCGAGATCACCTTCACGGTCGCCGCCGAGTCGAGCGATCGCATGGATCGCTTGGCCGAGACGGCGAAGCTCGTCGGAGGATTCGCGTTCACGGGGACGATGCGGCACTTCGTTCAGTATCGCGATCGAAATGCCCCCTTCGGTTACGACGTACCGGATCTGATCTCGACGAACGAGGCGATCGCGCTCTACCACGAAGAGTTTCGCCAAACGTACGCAGAAGATCGGTCGCTCGATCTCGCGGCGCTGCTCATGCGGCTATCCGTTCAGGTCGATCCTTCGACGCTTCGCACGAAGGGGCCACGCCTGCTCGTCGCAGAATCGGGGCTTGGTCCGACCGTCATTCAATATCTCGTTCGCTCGAACGTCCAAGCCGAAGTCGTGCTCGCCGAATGGCCGCCCGCGAGCTCCCTCGAATCTGGCGGCACGCTCCGCTACATCTTTCGCGTCCCCGAGTTGCCGGAGCGGATGCGCGGGCTCTTCGCGACTCTCCCGGGGGTTCGCTGTTTTCTTCCCGTGACGAACGCAGCGGCAGTGGAGGTGGGGTATCGCCACCCGATTCATCTTCGAGCATGTCCCGTGTTCGACGCCAACGCTCTCACGCTCTTCTGCGCGCATCGCGAGCCGATCGTCGCCGATCGTCTGCCCCCCTTCGGCGACATCCGCGCGTTCGCGAAAATCTCTCTCACGAAGGAGGCCGTTCGTGGCGTCGGGCTCACGCGCAGCCCAGAAACTACGCGTCTTCCGCTTCGCCTGTTTCCTTCGCAGCGCGCGATCACGAACGTTCGCGCCAC
>JAHFDV010000729.1 GCA_023248815.1 Myxococcales bacterium | reverse complement strand
CTGCGACCGAGAAAGCTCTCATCGAGCTGCAGCGCCCGTGGGTGAAGAGCCTCTTCGAGACCGTTCCCGAGAAGTCACTGAAGGCGCTTCCTAACGTCCCCGTCTTCGTGGGACAGGGGGGGAAAGACCGCCAAGTGCTCAGCGACGAATCGGCTTTCATCGAGAAGGTCCTCAAGGATTCCAAGAAGACGAAGGTCGAGCTTCATGTCTATCCGGACCTGAGCCACCTATTTTTGCCGACCAAGACGGGAAGCCTCGCCGATTACAACGACCCCGATCTGAAAATCGACGACAAGTTCTTGAGCGACGTCGTCGACTTTTCAAAGCGCTCCCTCTGACGGCCCTGGCGCGGTGCGCTCACGCTGCGCGGCAGGTCGCGCACGCGCCAGTGAGCGTGAGGTCGTGCCCCTCGACGAGAAATCCCGAGGGCGCGAGCTTCTCGAGTTTTCCGCCGCACCCGTCGACGTCATAGACGCGATCGCATCGCGTGCAGTGAAAGTGATGATGGTGGACTTTGCCGGCGCGTTCGTAGAGCGTCGCGCCGCCGGGTAGCTCGACCGGTACCAAGAACCCTTCCTCCACGAACTGCGAGAGGCTGCGATAGATCGTCGCGGCGCCGACCGAAGGAACGATCGCTCGCGCGAGCTCGAGCACCTGGGGAGGGGACAACGGACGAGCGCTCTCACCGAAGACGCGTCGAATCGCGTCGCGCTGCACGGTCGACCGTCCCCCGGCTGGAATCCCACTCACACTCTCCTGTTCGGCGTGCGCGTGCCCGGCGTGCGCCCCGCGGTCTTTCGCAACACTTTTGGTAGACGTCTTTTTCACTCGTCGAGTTGACATGAGAATGGATTCTCATTATCAGATCGGCCTCGTGGTTGCAACTCGGTCGCAAAAGCGTGCTCTCGTTCCAGTGCTCTCCGCGCTGGCGCTCGCTTTCGCGCACGAAGCGTACGCACAGGACCGACGTGCCGAGGACGTCACGCCGCCGGTCGTAAAAACGCATGTCGACGCCGCTCTCCCACGCGGCGCACGTTCGCGCCATGTCGACGTCGTTCTCACGGTGACAGTCGACGTCGACGGACACGTGAGCGAGGTGACCGTCTTCGAATCCGGCGGGAAAGATCTCGACGAGGTGGCCATCGCTGCCGTTCGTCAATGGACGTTCGAGCCCGCTCGACGCGGAGATCACGCGATGGCGAGCCGCATTCGCGTCCCTTTTCACTTCGCACCGCAAGCAGAAGAAGCGCCCGTCGTCTCCACGGGAGACCAAGCCGTCGGTGGCGGCGTCTCCGGGGGAACGAGCGCACC
Source organism: Myxococcales bacterium (assembly GCA_023248815.1). Lineage (GTDB taxonomy): Bacteria > Myxococcota_A > Polyangia > Polyangiales > Polyangiaceae > JAHFDV01. The sequence continues at coordinate 986 of JAHFDV010000729.1, read as the reverse complement.
CCGCGCGGAGCTCCGCGCCGATACGCCCGAGGAAGTGACGGTCGAAGGCGAAGAGCGCAAACCTTCGCGCGGCTCTTCGGACACGCGCCTCGATACGCGCGCCCTCCAAGCTGCGCCGCACGCCGACGCGGGTGACATGCTGCGCACCGCTCCTGGAGTGTATGTTGCACGCGTCGAAGGAGAGGCTGCCGCGCAACGCGTCTATCTTCGCGGCTTCGACGCGGACCACGGCCAAGACGTCGAGTTCCGAATCGGCGGCATTCCCGCGAACCAAGCCTCGCATCTTCACGGCCAGGGCTACACGGATCTCAACTTCGTCATCCCCGAAGTCGTGCGCTCGCTCCGCGTCATCGAAGGCGTCTACGACCCCAAGCAAGGCGACTTCGCGGTCGCAGGTAGCGCAGAATTCGAGCTGGGCGTTCACGAGCGCGGCAACCGTCTCTCGTATTCGCGCGGCAGCTTCGGCTCCGAGCGCGCATTCGGTCTCTACGCACCCAAGTCCGAATCGGACGAGACCTTCGCGACAGCGCAGTTTCGCAGCACGAATGGCTACGGCAACGACGTCCGCGGTGGCGTTTCGGGCGGAGCGATGGCGCAGTACAAGCTCTCGCTCGGGCATTCGTCGAGCCTCCTCTTCCACGGCGCGGCCTACGCGGGGCGCGCCAATTCGGCCGGTGTGATCCGCCGCGACGACATCCAGTCGGGTCGCGTGGGCTTTTACGATGCCTATGATGATCCGAGCGCGCGCTCGCAATCGACGGAGGCCTCTCGCGCTCAGCTCGGCATTCTGTTCGAGAAAAGAGCCGAAAAAGGCGCGCGTACGCGTCTCCAACTCTACGTGACCGCGACGGGCTATCGGAGCCGCAACAACTTCACGGGCTATCTCGAACGCTCGCAGATCAATCCAGAGTGGGTGGGTCGCGGCGACCTCATCGAGCAGTCGAACGACGACGTCGGTCTCGGGGTCAGTGCCAGTCATCGCACGG
>JAHFDV010000059.1:14024-18837 GCA_023248815.1 Myxococcales bacterium | reverse complement strand
TGCTCACACGAAGGCCGAGATGGTTTCTCTCGGCAGAGGAACGGCGCCCGCCGCGCACGCCATGTTCGACGATACGCCGCTCGTTCCTTTCAACGTCTGGCACACACTCCAGGCACAACGCGTCCGATATTTCCCGAAGCCTAAGAAGCCCGCCGACGCCGACGCAGGAGCCGGCACCACGACGAAGCCCGCCCCGAGCTCGGCGCTCGTGCGCGGCAAGACGCCGTGAGCACGATGGAGCTCGGGGTCCAACCGGTCTTAAAAGCACGTAAGAAGTTCGTTGAGTCCTTCAGTAAGGGCATTATCGAAGAGCGTTTGCGAAAAATCGGGTAAACCTGACCGCGGTGAAACTGCCGCTGGACTTCGGCCCTTTCGAGCTCGTCGATCGCATTTCCGCAGGCGGGATGGCCGAGGTTTTTCGCGCGCGCGACAAGCGATCCGGGAACTGGGTAGCGGTGAAACGCATCCTCGGCCACGTCGCCGAAGACCAGCAGTTCATCACCATGTTCGAAGACGAGGCGCGCATCGCCTCGAGTCTCGAGCACCCGTACATCGCCCGGATGCTCGATTTCGGGCGGATCGGCGCTTCGGACTACTACATCGCATTCGAGTACGTGCACGGGCGCGACCTTCGCGCCGTCTTCGAACGCCTCCGTAAGCGCGGCGAGAAGATGCCAATCTCGGTCTTTCTCTACCTCTTCATTCGCCTCTGCGAAGGCCTCGCTTACGCGCATGCGCGCAAAGACGAACGCGGCTTTCCGGTGTCGATCGTCCATCGCGACGTCAGCCCGCAGAACATCGTCGTCTCCGTCCTCGGTGACGTGAAGCTCATCGACTTCGGCATCGCCAAAGCCGCCAATAAGATCTCGCGGACACAAGTTGGAACGATCAAGGGGAAGTTTGGGTACATGAGCCCCGAGCAGCTCCGCGGGCTCGACATCGACTCGCGGACCGACGTTTTTTCCACTGGAATTTGCATGTGGGAGCTCGCGACGACCGAGCGCTTGTTCGCCGGCGAGAACGAGATGGTGATCCTCCAAAAGATCCGCCAGCTCGACCCGCCGCCTCCCTCGTCAATCCACCCTGACGTCCCGAAAGAACTCGACAAAGTCATCCTACGAGCGCTCGCCAAGAACCCCGAAGAGCGCTACGGTTCGGCCAAGGAGCTCTACCGTGAACTGACCCAAATCGCGCAAACCACCCACGAATTAGCGAGCCGCGTAGAAGTAGCGGTTTTCATGCAACGGTGGTTTCCGGAAGTTCTCGAGGCCAGCGGTTCCCCTCTTAAAACCGACTCCGGAGAGCTTGAGTCCTTTCCCACTCAATTGTATGCGAAGGGCGACTCTCTCGCCCCTCGAGCGGATAAGAAAATGACCGAGAAAAACAAGGATCTGGATCTCTTCGAAGGCATCGGAAAAAAGTCGGTTCGCCCGGCCTCGCCTTCGGCTCCGCCCGCGCCCCCCAATTCGTCGCGCATGCCGGCCGCGCCCGTCTCGGCGAAGGCCCCCGATTCGCTTCGCCCGCCGCCACCTCCCGGTGGTGCGCCCAATTCTTCTGGAGGCGCACGAAGCAATCCGCCGAGCTCATCGAGCAACCTTCCGACCGCTCCGGTTACGACGCGTCGATCCGATCCGCCCTCCGGGCGTGCTTCTGCACCACCGCCGATCCCCGGCGCTTCGGTACCTCCGCCCCCCGCTTCGCAACGGCCAAACGCACAGCGTCCGTCGGGCTCGCAGCCCGCAGCTCGCGCGTCGAATCCGCCCCCGCTTCCGATTCCTGGAAGCGCTGCTTCAGGTAATTCCATTCCGCCAGACACGGGATCGGTTACTTCGCTCGGGGCACTGCCGAGGCCGCCCGCTTCCGCTCCTCCTGCCGCCGCGGCTTCCGCGCCAGTGCCTCCGTCGACTCGTCCCATGACGGGCGAGCGTCTCGATTGGGACGACGATGAAGCGACGCACGTTCTCGACAAGACGACCGACGACGTGAAGCCGTACTCGGCCCCCGCACCGGCCGCGGGCGCGCCTGCCGTGCGTCCTTCGTTGATTCCGGCGCCGCCTCCTCCCGCTGGCGTTTCGGGAGCGCCTTCCGCGCGCGCATCGGCGCCTCCGCCCTTGCCGCCGACGAGTGTTGCCCCGCCCGTAAACTCAGCTCCGCCGCCGAGCGGACGTCTTCCCGTCGCAAAAACGGGCGGAACGTTGCCGCCACCTCCGGGCAGCGCGCAACCGCCGCCACTCCGCACGTCGAATCCCCCGCCGCCTCCTCCAATGACGGTGCCAGGTGGGTTCGGATCGGGAGCGCCTCCCGCAGGAAGCCTTCCGCCGCCCCCCAACCCCTTCCTCGCGCAAAATACGACGCTGCCTGCCGGAGGCGTTCAAGCCTCGTCGCTCGCAGCCGCGCTCGCACCACCCGCGCGTTCGGTTCCACCACCACCACCGCCGGGCACCGTCCCGTCGGGCGGTCTCACGCCTCCTCCCGCGTCCGTCGCTCCTCCGCCGGGAACGCAGCGCATGCCTCCGCCTCCTCCCGGTGGCTCGCTGCCGCCGAACACGGTCGCGATGCATCAACCTTTCGGGCAATCGGTTCCGCCTCCGGGCGTTCAGCCCGTGCAGCAACAGCCGTCGGTGCCTCCGTACGCGGGTGCTTACGCTCCGCCGCACGCTCCCGCGCAGGCTCAGCCACAAGGCCTCTCGCCCGAGCAAGTGCACACCGAGCCGATGGCCATGCCCGAGCGCATGCCGAGCCACGCCTCGCGCATCGAAGCGACGCAAGTCGTTCGTCGCCCGTCGTCGCCGCTTCCTTGGGTCTTCGCGATCCTCGGCCTCGGCGCGCTCGCCGCAGTCGGTGGCTACTTCGCGCTCTCTGGAGCCAAGACCGGCAAGCTCGCGTTGAAGCTCGTCGACGCAAAGGGCGTCTCGGTCGATCGCGCCGACATCTTCGTCGATGGCAAATCGCAGTGCCAAACGTCGCCCTGCACGGTCGACAACCTCTCGGCAGGCACGCACAACGTGAAGGTCATGTCGGGTGATCGCACCCTTCTCGATCGCGAAGTGACCGTGAATGCGGGCGCCGAAGCGAAAGAGACGCTCACGGTCCAAACGGTGTCCAAGGGCAGCCTACGCGCCTCGAGCACGCAGACCGGTCTCAAGGTGAAGGTCGACGGTCGTGAAATCGGCTCTCTCCCGCTCGACCTCAAAGATGTCGCTCCGGGCGATCACAAGATTCGCTTCTACGACAGCGAAGATCCCAAGGTAGCGCACTACGAGCCGCTCGAGAAAAACGTCGCCGTGACGGACGGCGTTCAAGATCTCGGCGTGGTGTCCTTGAAGCTCGTCAAGGCGACCGTGAAGATCGTCAATCAGACGCCTGGCGCAAACATCACGCTCATTCTTCCTGACGGCGCGAAAGCCGTGCCCGAGAAGAATCAAAACGTGCCGATCAGCGTCGACCCGAACCTGAAGACGTCGGTAAAAGCGACGAAGGCAGGCTTCGACGAGTTCGAGCAGGTCATCAACTTCCACGAAGGCTCACCCGACAAGACGATCGAGATCAGCTTGTCGCCGAAGGGCTCGTCGCAATCGACGACCTCGTCGCAAGGTGGCGGCAGCACCGGCGTGAAGAACACGGGCGGCGGAACGAAGACGACGCCGACCACGCCAAAGACGCCGGAAGACAAGCCGGTCGAGCCCCCGAAGACGGAGCCCACGGTCAAAACGGGTGGCGGTGACACCTCTGGCAGTGACGCGACGGGTGAGGCAAAGCTCACGATGAACTCGATTCCGGCTTCGTCGATCGTGCTCGACGGCAAGCCCATCGGGCAGACCCCGAAAAAAGGGTACGGCGTCTCCGCCGGCTCGCACACGATCGTGTTCGTGAACGCCGAGCAGGGCCTCAAGAAGACCGTTCAAATTTCGGTCAACGCGGGCGAGACCAAGCCCGTGCTGATGAAGCTCCACGACTGAACGGTCGAACGCATTCACCGCGTGTGAATGCCCTTTCCGAAAACAAAGGTGACCGTGAGCAAGACGCAAGCGGAAGCGAAGCCCACACTCCTCATCGTCGACGATGAGGCAGGTCTTCGCGACATGCTCACGATTCTCTTTCGGCGCGAGGGCTACGAGACGATCACGGCGCGCGGCGTCGCGGATGCCAAGCGCTTGATCGAAAAAGAGCGCCCCAATGCGGTGCTCACGGACTTGATGATGCCGGACGGATCAGGACTCGATCTCGTTCCCGTCGCGCGTGAGGCAGGCGCGGAGATTGTCGTAATGACTGCGCACTCCACGCTGGAGACGGCCGTCAGCGCGATGAAGCTCGGCGCGTACGACTTCGTCACGAAACCGTTCTCGAACTCCGAGCTGAAGGCGCTCCTTTCGAAGGCGCTCGAGAAGCGCGCACTCTCACTCGAAAACGCGCGCCTGAAGGCCAGGCTCAACGAGCGCACCGGCATCGACTTCGTCGGTCGCTCGGAAGCGATGAAAAAGATTGCGTCGCTGGTTGCGCGCGTTGGTCCGACGAAGAGCACCGTGCTCATCACGGGAGAGAGCGGCACCGGCAAAGAGCGCGTCGCTCGTGGAATTCATCGCACGTCGGATCGCGCGAACAAGCCGCTCCTCGTCGTCAACTGCGGCGCGATTCCCGAGGCGCTCCTCGAGAGCGAGCTCTTCGGTCATGAGCGCGGCGCATTCACGGGAGCTGCGACGAAGCACGACGGCATCTTCCGCGCAGCCGAAGGCGGATCCGTATTTCTCGATGAGGTCGGCGAGTTGCCGCTCGCGATGCAAGTGAAGCTCCTGCGCGTTCTCCAAGAGCGGAA
>JAHFDV010000059.1:1832-14014 GCA_023248815.1 Myxococcales bacterium | reverse complement strand
GACCCGTCGGCGCTTCAGCAGAGCTCGACGTCGACGTGCGGCTCATTGCCGCCACGAACCGCGATCTCGAAGCGATGGTGAAAGAACGGACGTTCCGCGACGACCTCTTCTACCGTTTGCGCGTCATCCCGATTCACCTTCCGCCTCTTCGCGAGCGCCGCGACGACATCACGCCGCTCGCAGAGATGTTCTTGAAGCGCGCGAGCGAAGAACACGGACGCGAGCTTTCGCTTGCACCAGAAGTCGTTCGCGCGTTCGATCGCTACCCTTTTCCGGGGAACGTGCGTGAGCTCGAAAATCTCATCGAGCGCGCCGTCACGCTCTCGACCAGCAACACGATCGGCTTGGAAGATCTTCCCGAAGAGATCGCAGGTTCGCTTCCCACATCGGCTCCGCCGCTCGCACTTCCTGAAGCCGGGTGCGACCTCGATGCCGTCCTCGAAGACGTAGAGCGCGCCTATCTCCAGCAGGCGCTCGCGCGCACGAACGGCGCTCGCAACGAGGCGTGTGAGCTCCTCGGGATCAACCTTCGGAGCCTTCGTTACCGCATGAAGAAGCTCGGCCTGCTCGCAGAGGGTGAAGATGACGCACCCAGCTCGAGCGATCTCGAAGCGGTGCGCGACAGCGTGAAGTTCGCACTCGCCAAAAATCTCGGGGACGACTCCAAGAAATAAATCTTCTCTCGCGCAACCAGCGGAGCGCACTCTCCATGTGCGCAATCGAGTCCATCGATCCTTGATGCATCGATGCCGCATCTGTCGGTCATTCAAGGAAGTTCCCGTGCGTCGAGCGTCGCCGACGACAAATTTTTGTCCGAAGGAGGCCTCGCGCGGGACAATCCTTGTCTTGAATCCGCGTCAGGCAATGTGTGCATCCTGCAAAGGTCTCGTAGATTCATCGATCGACCCTGCCTGGCACACGCGGTGCATTATCTCAATGCGGATGGTACGACGATCACAGACCCGGGGGTTCACGCTTACCGAGCTCATGATCGTCGTCGCAATCATCGGCGTGCTCGCGATGATCGCGGTGACGAGTTACCGAAAAATCATCACGTCGTCCCACGTCAGCGAAGGCACGCACATGGTGAACGCCATTCGCGTCGCTCATGAGTCGTATCGCGCCGAGGCCGGTACCTACGTAAACATTTCGACAAGTCTCGACGCAACGCTCTGTCCGGTTCACGCGGCATGGGCCACCAAGGTCCCTTGGGACCCGACCTGCAACGGCGGCAAAGCGCAATGGCGCGCGCTGCCGGTTCACACGGATGGTCCCGTGCTCTTCGGCTACGCGACCGTCGCCGGCCGTGCGGGCGCTTCGCTTCCTACCCCTCCCTCGGGTACGGCGGCTCAATTCGGGTCTGCGTCGCCAACCTCGGACTGGTTCGTCGTCTCTGGAAAGACGGACCTCACGGACGACGGCGTCTTCTGCACCGTCGTCGGCACCTCCTGGACCAACGACATCTACGTCGACAAAGAAGGCGAATAAACGCCGCACCAAAAGATTCAAATCGAGAGTCGCTTCCGGCCGCGCCGCAACGCCCGATCGCAACCGACTCTCGTGATCGACACGCACAACAAACGTCTGAATAAGTGAAACAAGGAGAGAAGAAAGATATGAAAGTCGTGAACAAGCTAAAGCGCGGATTTACCCTCATCGAGCTCATGATCGTCGTCGCGATCATCGGTATCCTCGCAGTGCTCGCCATCTACGGCGTGAGCAAGTACCTCGCGAACGCGAAGACCGCCGAAGCGAAGCAGTCGCTCGGACGCATGGGTAAGGACGCGATCGCGGCCTACGAAAAAGAAGGTATGTCGGGCACGGTCCTCACGCAGGGCACGTCGACGGCGATCCTTCGCGCTCTCTGTCTCTCGGCGTCCAAGTCGGTCCCCGCGGCCGCTGCGGCGATTCAGGGCAAGAAGTATCAGTCGGCTCCTTCGGAGTGGGCTGTCGACGTCGGTACGGCCGTGGTGGCACCGAAGGGCTTCGCCTGCCTCAAGTTCTCGCTCGATCAGCCCCAGTACTTCATGTACTCGTACACCTCGCCATCGACGGCTTCGATGATCGCGAAGGCAAACGGCGACTTGAACGGCAACGGTACGCTCTCGACGTTCCTGCTCAACGGCTCCGTCGTCAACGGCGCGCTCAACTTGGCGCCGAACCTTCAGGAAACCCAAGCGGAAGAATAATTCTTCTCGCAGTTGGCCTGAAAGGGCGTCCCAACCGGGGCGCCCTTTTTCTATTTTGTCACTTCGGTTCGGGGATCTTTGCGCAGCCCGCGAACCTTCGTCAGTTCGTCTGGGCCTTGCGCAGCCAGCGAAACCAAGGAGCGCTCTTGGGAGCCTGCTCGGGCTCCTCTACGAAGTCCTTGGCGAGACGTTCGTTCCAATGATCGGCGATCGCAAGCCCTCGTTGTTCGGTGGCTCCCGGAAGATCGAACACGTAGTCGCAAGCGTCGAGCCCTCGAACCATCTCGTTCGCCTCTTCGCGATGGCCGAGGTCCAATTCGACCGCAGACTGCAATCGGTTTCGCGGGAGCACGTGCGGGTCACGCGCGAGATCGGGCAGCATCGTCGCTGGCGCACACACGCTTTTCCCTTCGGCACGAAGCGCTCGCACGCGTGACAGAGCCGTACCCAGCTCGGAGTCGATCATCCGGTAGTCAGGAGCCGCAACGGGTGGGCGAATCGAGAACGCGATCGCGAAGAGCGCGAACAGCGCCGGAAGCCGAGCCGCCTTCCCTTCTCGCGCCGCGACGATGACGACGACGACGAGAAGCACGAGCCCGAGCGTGAGATTGTTCTCGCGTCCTGCCACTTTCACGCAGGCCGGAATCGACATCGCGATCAGCGCGGACGCAAGGAGCGCCACGCGCTGCAGTGGGAGGCTCGGACGTACGCGCGGAGCTCGCGTCAAGGTCACTACGACGGCGATTCCGGCAAGCGCCAACATCCCCGCAAAAAAAGGCTGAAAGGACGCATCCAATAGCCGCGAGTAGATGCGGTCGTGCGAGGACTGAAGACGAATCGCGTAGAATGAGTAGGCGCCGAGTGTGTGGTCGAAGAGCGGCGTCGTGAGGAGAGAAAGAGCGAGAGATGCGACCGCCGCTCCGATGAAGCGGCGATTGCGTTCGAGCGCCGCCATCGCGCAGAGCGCCGCAGCCATGCCGAGCCCCGAGAGCTTCACCGCCGTCGCAAGGGGCGGAAGAAGAGCAAGGGCAACGAGTGCGGCCGTCGGCAGCTCTTTTCGCAAAAGAATCGAAGCGACGACCGCCACGAGCAAAAGCAGAAGGTGATCCGGATGAATCGTCACCGCGAGAAGGTTCGAAAACGCAAAGAAGACGAGGAGCGCGCCTGCTGCGACGATCTCCAAGCGCGACGCGAGCAATGACTTCCCTTCGCGCCGCTCTTCCCCACCGACGAGCTCGTCCTTCGAGCGGAGCCAGGGACGAAGCGCCAGGAGAAGAATGACGGCGGCGCCGAGCTCGCAGACGACGACGAGCATGCGGTTCGCAAAGAGCGAGAAGTTCGCGTCGAAGGGTTGCAGCACGCAGCGGTGAACAAGATCGATCAACGGCGAGTAGCTGTAAGAATTGACGTCGCGCGGATCACCGTAAAGCGGAGCGCCGAGCTCGAGCTTCACGGCATTCGCCAAAAAAGGCGTTTCTGACCAGAAGAGCTCGAATGGGCTGCGTGCGAGCGCGTACAGATAGCGAATGCGCGCGATTCCGATCGCTGCGATGCCAGCCGCGAGCGCAAGCGCAAAGCCAGTGCGCGCGGTCGTCCCGCGGAGACGCAATGCGGCGGCGATGGCGAGCGCTTTGGCCACGGTGAGAACGAGCCAGCGATCGGCGTGCACGGGCGTGAATCGTTGCACTTCGCAGATCGTCCCGAAGGTCCCGAGTGTAATGAGTGTGAGGATCGCCATCGCGATGGGAAGCGCTGCGAATGCGACGATTCGCCCTGCTGCAGCCAGCGTGCGCTCGCGTGGGGTCGTCGCGATACACGCCACCAGGAGCGTCTGTTGCGCAAACCAAACGGACGGTCCGAAAGCGAAGAGGACGCCTCCGGTGGCAAAAAGGACGAGCGCCGCCCACTTCGAGCGATTCGCCAGCGCTCCTTTCGCAACGGCCAAGGCGACCCCGACGGAAATGAGTGCCTCGGCGAAACCATCCGCGGGAGGCAAAAGCACCGCCAAGGCAACGGCCAATGCGCTCTCGCGCGAGACGAGGGACGCCGCAATTTTCCCAATTCTCATGGTGTGATCCCGATGCGCGCCGCGGCATCCCTCGCAAAGGTCTTCAGGTCCTCGCAAGCCATACCTGTCATGTTCTCGCGCTCGTCGGGATCACGCGCGAGGTCATGGCATTGGAGATTGTCCGGCGGACCTACGGCCTTGAGCATGCCGGAGATCGCGCCGATGTCCTTGCCGAGGGGCGCACTGAGATCATCTCCGAGGGGCGTCCGGAAGCACCAGAGCGGCGTGCAATTCGCCATGAACGATGGCGGGGGCGTCATACTAGACACGTGAAAGAGGCTCGTTCCAGCGGTCGGAAGCTCGCTTGCGCCCATGAGATCGAGCAGTGTCGGAAAGAGGCTCACGAAGGTCGAAGGCGCGTCTTTGGCCTCTCTCAGCTTCTCTCTCTCGTCAAGCCGCAATCCTTCGCCCGAGATCTGGAGCGGAACATGCACTTCCTCGTCGAAGAGGCGCAGCACGTGACCGAAGTAGTGGCTGTGTTCGTAGAACTGTTCACCGTGATCGGAGACGAAGACCACCACGTTCTCGCGAGCTCTCGGGAGCGCCCCGAGCTCTGATAGAAATTTCGTCATGTCGCCGGCCTGTCGCTGGACCGCAGCCTCGTAGAGCTCGTGCTCGCGGCCGATGGCCGTGCTTGGATCGATCGGCGCATATGGAAAGTGAGTATTCGAAAGTTGGACGAGGAGGAGCGCAGGCGTGTCGGACTCGGCGATGAACTCGGTCGCGTGTTCGAGCGTTTTCGCGTCGCTCGCTCCGTGCCCCGTCGACGCGATCGACTGAATCGAAATCGCGGGATCGATCGCATAACCCATCTCCAAGCGATCGATGGGTAGGTCCGAGAGCCAATCGACGACGTTACCGAAGAAAAACGTCTGCGAAGAAATGTAGCCCGTGCGCATGCCGAGAGACCGCGCGACGTCGAAGACTGTGGTCGCTTCGAGGATCTCGTCGAGAGGGCGGTCGAATGGTTTCCCCGTCACGAGCTGCGCGAGCGAGGCCGGTGTCGTCGAGGCGAGCGAACGAAACTGCGTGAACGTCGTGCATGTGGGGTCCGAAGCGCAGCGATCGACGAGCGGCGTAGACGACTTGAAGCGCACCGACTCCGACAAGACGACGATGATGTTTCTCGCGCCAATCTTCGCGGTCGAGGGACGGGGCTCCGGGGTCCTCTTTCTGCCGCCGAACGCGTGCACGATCGGAAGGGTCTTGCCCTGCACGTACGTGCGCATCCCGAGCGCCGACGCCGCGACGATGTCGGGAGGAGATGTGGTGTCGGCCCAGACGCTCTTTTCCGAGACATGAATCACGAGCATTGCGGAGACCAACAAGGCGACCAACGGTGCCGCAGCGAGAATCAATGCATTCTTCACGCGACTTCGTCGGGAGACGCGCTCCCCCTCCGGAGCGAGACCCGTGCGTGCGCTGGCCCTTCTTGCGAGGAAGAGGGCCGAGATGGGGACGAGCAAGGGCGCTACCAAGAGCAGCGCCCACGAGAGGTCGTGCGGCGAGTGAAGCGGCAGCGTCAACGACGTTGCGTAGACGATGTCGGAGGGAGAGAGAAAGTGCTCGAATCGCGCGTAGAGCACGGCTTGCCCTCCCACGAGCGCAGCATAGAAACTCGCGATCGGCGCGAGCGCCAACCACGCGTTCCAACGTGATCGCGAACCGCCCCGGCCGATGAAGCTCACGAGGCGAACGAGCGAGGCCCAAAAGAGCACGCTTGCACAGCACCCCAACGCGTAGAGCGTGACGTTGTCGCCCCGGAGCGTCACGAGAATGCGGCGCCTCACGATCGCATCGACGACGACCGCCGCGAGAAACGGGAGCGCCGCGAGTGCGAAGCCCCCGAGTCGCGCACGCTCCAGAGACGCGCGGATGCTCCGATTGACGCTCACGGCTTCACCTCGCGGGCCGTCGCTTCAAGGCGCACTTTGCGAATCGGAGTCTTGGACTCGATCGCGCGGTGATGGTCCTCGTAGAGAGCTCGTGCGACGGGGTCCCGCGCAGCGTCGACCGCGTCACGGCTCGTTTTGAGGGCTCTCTCGTCATAGCCATTGGCAGCGTACGCGACCGCAAGCGTATCGAGGCAGCGCGCGATGTCTGCCTTCGTTTTTTGGCAAGCCACCTCCGCGAGCGTGACGGCGCGCTTCACGTCGGTCGCGCCTCCCGTCGTTGCGAGAATCCAAGCGAGCTCGCGCTCGGCGCGAACGAAGCCGGGTCGCGCCACGAGCGCCGCCTCATACTCGCGAACGGCGCGTGTGTCTTCGCCGACGCGGTCGAGCGCCTCCGCGAAGTTCAGGCGACTGATCGCATCATTGGGACGCAGCTCCGCCGCACGCTGGAACGCTCCGAGGGATTGCTCGAGAGCGCCCGTTTCGAAGGCTGCCGCGCCGAGGGCAGTCAACGAATCCGCGTCGTCTGGGCGAATCGTCAGCGCTTCTTCGAGGAGTGGAATCGCTTCCGCCGATCGATGCTGTTCGACGAAGATGTGGGCCAGGTTGTAGCGCGGCATCCAAGCACTCTTGTTGGCAGCGCTCGCGCGACGAAAAAGCGTTTCGATATTCGCGAACGACGACGCTTGGCGCATCGAGAGAAGCCCGAGCCCCACCACGATCAACCCTCCGCCTGCCCGCCCAACGCGCGGATCGGTGACGAACGTGAAGACGACGTGTGCCGTGAACAATGCGAGGGGGATGAACGCGAAGTACTGAAAGTGGTCCTGGACGAACGAGAAGCGAATGAAATAGACCTTGAAGAAGTGGAGGGCTGGAAAAGCGAGCGCTCCGTACGCGAGCGCCGAGAGAAGAGGCCGCCACCCGAGTCGCCTTCTCGCGAAAAATAGTCCAGCGAAGAGCGCCCCCACGCCGAGCGGCCAGAGCCAGTCGAGCGGGCTCGTCGCGGAGACGGTCCATCGCGGATAGATGAAGGCGAGATTCACGGGCCACGCGAATTTGCCGACATAGAAGAAGAAAGCGCGCCCCGCCACGAGGATCTTCTCCGCGAATGACAGCGAGAACTCCGCGCCTTCGGCCCCAACGTGCGTTCGCTCGAGCCAGGCCGTCAGGAGCCCGCCCGCCAATCCGATCACGAAGAACGGGACGGTGAGGATGACGCGTCGAGATTGCGTCCGCCATTTCGAAGTCGAGGTACTCGACGCGAGAGCAATGAGGAGCAAGACCGCGGGAAGGGTCGCGACGGCCGTCTTGGCGAGTAAGGCCGAGGCAAAAGCGAGGAGCGCGCCGACGAAGCGGAGCGTACTCTTTCTTCCCCGCTCTTCGAGTGCACGCACGAAGGCGTACGTCGCAAGAAGTGCGAGAAACCCCGCCAGACAATTCTTCCTTTCGGTGATCCAAGCGACGGACTCGACCTGAACAGGGTGGAACGCAAAGAGAAGTCCTGCGAAGAGGGCCCCGCGAAACGAGAGCCGCGCGCCGACGAGCACCACCAGTACGGCGCTGGCTGCGTGGAGCAACACGTTCGTGACGTGATAGGCAGTGGTGTTCGCGCCGAAGAGCCGATACTCGATCCAAAACGACGTATGGGTGAGCGGATAATATTGCTGGTTCGCGCGAGGGTTCACCCACGTGCGTACGAGCCCCGCGAAGTCGTGCATGTTGGCATTGCCGATGTGCTGGTCGTCGTCCCAGACGAGCCCGCCGCGGAGCGCCGGCGCATAGACGACGAGCAGACCAAGAAAGAACGCCGCAAAAAGAACGAGCGCCTGCTTGCGGTCGCCGACGAACGGAGAACGCGGAGGCTCGGCAACGGTGGCTTCAGAGCGCATGATCTGCCTTCGGAGCCGTCGCTCGGCGAACGTACACGACGGCCAATCGTCCCGAGAAGACGCGGTCCCAATCGGGAAGCTGACTGAGCTCGAAATCGAGCGCGCTCCCCTTCTCCCAAAGCACCGTACGAATGTCGTAGACGTCGAGAAGGTAGGGCCACTCGGAATCGACGCGGTCGATCTTGGAGTAGTCGTCGAAGACGCCATTCTCGAAGAGCTGGCTGCGCCCGTCGATGAAGGTGCGCGGCTTTCCGTACCACGCGTAGTCCAGGAATCCGCCCCAGTGATACGGATTCAAGACGTTCTCGCGGAGACCGTGCGCGAGGACGAAATCTGCCGCGTCACTCGGAACTTGTGCGCGAGGATCCTTGCGGAGCGCGCCCGTCGCAATCAACCAAACGCTCCCAAGAACGGCCGCGAACGTCATGCCAACGCGCGCGAGGTTCACGTGTCGCGAGTCATTGAGCTCGCGATCCAAGACTCGACCGCCGAAAAAGATCGTCGTCAAGAGCAGGAACTCGAGATGACGCATCGCGAAACACGAAGCGCATAGCCAGAAGAGAACGAGCGCTGACTCCGCGCGCCCCTCCCTGACCCGATTTCGAAGCTGCCCTCCCGCAATGACGAGAAGCGCAAAAGCTGCAGCGAGTAGAAATTCTGGCGAAGAAAATTGCGGAGGGCGAAAGAGATCGACCGATTTCGTCGTCGCCGCGTTCGACAATTGAAGCACGTTGCCAAGAAGCGCGGGCCCAAAGGGAGTGATGAGAAGGCCGATCGAGAGCGCACCGACGAGCAATGCGAGGCGGCGCGTCGTCGTCGTCGGTCCTTCGTCGAAGAAGAGAACGACTCCGTAGGCGCTCACGACGACCGGACCGGCGAGCGCAGAGGAATGCAGGTTGATCCAACATGCGCCGAGGGTGGCACCAATGAGGGGGATCGCCTTCGTCGACACGTATCGTGCCTGGGTGATGCAAAGAAGGAGACAGACATAGGCGAGATCACCGAAATTCTGACCGCGCGCCGCAAGTGATCCGCGCACGATCCAGAGCGTGACGAGCAAGCTCGGAAAGACGGCGACGCGCGAAGCGAGACGACGCGCGCCTCCGAGCCAAGCGAGAGAGAGAGCAGCTGTCGTGACGATGCTTCCCATCCAAAGAAGTGCGGACTCGCCGAACCTCCCCGTGACCCACGCAAAAATCACCTGCGACGCGGGCATGGGAACGAGCCACGGAACGGAGACCGCGGAGAACGCGAATGGGTCGCGCGTGGGAAAATGACCGTGCTCGAGTGTCCAGCGTCCGACGGCCGCGTACCAAAAGGAGTCGCCCAATAGATCGATGAACGAAAAGGCGAGGAGCAATAGGACGGTGATGCCTGCCGCGTGGAATGCGATGCCCCGCCAGTTTGCCCGAGCGTCGCGAAGGCTCATGGCTCATGACCCCAACGCGCGAGGACCTGCGCGGCTTCTTCGCGCTCGGCGGTCGACGCAGCCTGCGTCGCTACCTTCGTGAGCACCTTGCGGGCCTTTTCGTGAAGTCCGAGCTCCCAATCGATTGTTGCCAGGGCAACGTAGCCTTCGGAGGGAACCTCTTCGCTCATCGTCCACTGCAGCGCAGCCGCGCGCGCGCGATACAGGTTCTTGCGTGCTCGCTCTTCTTCGACGCGAGCACGAAGCGATTCCTTACTGGCTCCCTGGACGGGCGACGACACGACCGCGACGTTGCGTTGCGAGCGATCTTCGTTCCACCCGCCGAAGAGCAGGACGAGAGATGCAAGAGGAGCGAGCATCTGCGACACGAGCGCACGCACGCTAGAGGAGCCGTTACGCGTCGCTCGTGTTCGCGCGGAGGATACGCCGAGCTCCAGGCGCAAGCTCCAGGCATTGGAGGCGACGACGAGCGAAACAAGAATCGCGATCGCCCATGAATGATTCAGCGACAGCACGAAGAGGGCGATCGAGCTCAGCGCGAACCAGAGGCGCGGTTGTCCCCTCCAGGCGTCGACGGCGAGAACGAGCGCTGCCAAGCCGATCCCGATGAGACGCCGGTCTGGACCCAGTGCGTCCATTGGGGAGCGACCACGAAAGACGAAGAACATCGCCAAGAGAACGAGCGCGACTGCGATGCTCGCGATTGAAGCGAAGACTTGCGGCGCGCGCACCATGCTCCCTTCGTCTTCGCTCGAGGTCGATCTGGTCTCTTCTCGTGCCACGTGACACGTATCCTAGCCGAGCGCTTCTCGGCGCAAACGCCTTTCGCTGCGGTGCTGGCAGCGGTCATTGAAGAGCGACCGGCACCTCTTCGCACGGCTCGAACGGACCGGTCGGCGAGACGCGAGGAAAACGCGATTCGAGCACGAGCCACTCTCCCTCGATCGCAACGAGCTTCGCAGTGGGAACAAGGGTACGCGCGAGTGCCAAGAGGTGGTCCGGCGAGTTCGAATGCGCGATGAGATACGAAAGCTTCTGAAAGTCACAGGTCGGTTGCAAATACGCTGGCGCGCTTCCTAAGCGCAGCGAGAGCTCGTCCAGCTCGTGGCCTTCGCGATAACGAACCGGGGCGATCGGTGATTCGACGAACGACGGCACGACTCGCCCGCCACGTTCTGCGAGAACGCGCGCAGCCATCGCACCCCCGGAGAAAACGCGCTCGTCCTCGTTCGCGGCCGGAAGATGAACGATCCCGACGAACGCTCCCCTTTCGACGTGCTCGAGCGCTCGGTCGAGATCGCGATTCACTTGGTCCGAATCGATGAACTGCGGCACCGAAATCGTGAGAGTTGCGAGCGCCACGGCGAAGGCTGTCGCGCGATAGAGATACACGCGAAGGCTCGGGCCGGGTGCGGTCGCGACGACGAGAAGCGCCAGACAAGGCGTCAGAAAACGGTGGTAGACCATCGTGCCCGTCCCGTACGACCAAGGGAGCACGAGGTAGAGTACGAAGAGCGCGCCTGTCGCGAGGAAGAGCGCGCGGCGCCGCACGTCGGCGGCCACATTTTTTCCGAGCTCTCGACGAACGAGCATGGCTCCGAGCAGAACCGGGGCGAGCACGAGCACGCCGAGGAGCGCAGAAACGGGCAACGGATAACTTCCGAACAGTGCATTCGGCAACCCCATCATGCGATCGAGCGGCCGCGGATACGGATGCATGTCATTTGAATGGACGTACGCCTTGGCAAAGCGTGAAAGATGCCCCTGCTTGGCCCAACGAAAGCCCCAGGAGAGGACCCCGACCAGTACGAACGGAACGATGTGGAGCACCTTCGGCTTCTCACGACGCACCGCGATCATCGCGGCGATGACGACTAGCGCAACGATCGCCACCGATTCATGCGCCAAAAAGAGCAAGAGCGTCGTCCCCAAGACGACCGCCGTCGCACGAGGGCCGCTTCGCTCTTCGACGAAACGAACGAGGACGGGAATCGCTGCGAGAAAGATGCCGAGCCCGAGCACGTTGCCGACGAGGCCGAAGTAAAACAGAAAGCCGATGATGAATGGCGCGATCGCCAACCCCGCCCATGGGTCGCCGCCGAGGAATCTAGCGGCGCGTGCGGCACCGAAGAAACACGCACCGACGCTCGAGGCGACGACGACTCGGACGGCCATGTCGACGGACGTCACGTAGGCCAGCGCGGTCGCGAGAAGATAGAAGAGCTGGTTCGGCGCCCCAAGCGACAGCTCGTAGATGGGCGGCCCAAATGCCGAATCGCGGAAGTGGCGCAGAATTGCGACGAGCCCCTCGTGGAAGGGCAGGTCGGTCATCGGCGGAAATCGTACCGAAACGACCAAGGCGAAGAACGCGGCCGCCGTCAGCCCCGGCGCAATCCAATGCGCCCTCGAGGGCTCAATCGAGGACTGAAGGGCGCGCGGCACGCTCTAATCTAACCCCTACGTCCCGCCTTCGGCTAATGTAGCGCGAGCTCGCGTCACCGATTCGCATGGAACGCTCGACCTTCCCGCACCGCGCACGCATTCGTGGCCTCTCGCTGATCGAGGCGATGAACATGCTCGCGATCACGTCGCTCTTGGCGGCGCTCGCGATGTACTTCGTCGCGACCTACATCCGGCACTCGAAGACCACCGAGGCCCTCAGCTCCGTTCAGTCGCTCGCGGTACAAGCCGCGGACTTCTATAACCGCTCCG
>JAHFDV010000059.1:0-1822 GCA_023248815.1 Myxococcales bacterium | reverse complement strand
CCGCTCCGATACGACGCAACCTGCGGGCACGACGCCGGAAGCCTCGCACGCGATGCGCCATTTTCCGCTCAGCTCGCGCGTGAGTGTGCCCACGATCGAAGTCGTTCGCGGAAAGCGCTTTCAGAGCTCTCCCCACGACTGGTCCGTGTCTCCCTGGCGTGACCTCCGCTTTTCGATCCACCAGCCGCAGTACTACGCCTACCGGTTCGAGTCGGACGGCAGCGGTCTCGCCGCGCAAGCCGTGGCGATTGCGGAGGGGGATCTCGACGGCGACGGCAAAACGAGCCTGTACCGTCTCGAAGTCCACGTCGACGACAAGTTCAACGCGACGCCGGCGCCGGCGCCCATCGTCAACGACGAATGAATCGCCGCGCCCTCTCACGAAGGGTGAGGACGCGCGGCATGACGGCGCTCGAGGGAGCGCTCGCCTTTGCCATCGTCGGCTCGCTTCTCGTCATTGGCACGCTCACCTTCAAAAAGCATTGGCGCTCCTCGCGCCTCGTCGAACCGGTCAGCGGTCTCGAACACATCGCGGCTCATGCGGTCCTGCTCGCCGAAGCGGGGCATCCCGTCGTGAGCGCTCCCCTCACCCCCTCTGAAGTACCGCGCGCTCCCGTGATCGATCTCGAAGGCGCGTGGGATCATCCGACGTGGAAGGCCCTCGAGTTTCGCGCATCTCCCGAGGGCGTACCTCATTCGTTTTCGTTCGTGTTCGATGCGACCGCGGATGGATTCGTGGCGCATTCGTACGGCGATCTCGATGGTGATGGAGTGAGGAGCTCTTTCGAGCTCTCGGCAAAAAAAGGCGCGGATGGTCACCTCACGATCACACCGGGCATGCGCGTCGAAAATGAGCTTGAATAGAGCCATGCGTCGCTTCCTCCCGCTCGTCGTCGCGTTGATTGCCGGCATCGGTGTCGATCGCATTCGCCCGGCGCTCGCAGATATCTGTCATCGCGTGAAACAAGAGGGAGACGTGTTCCTCCTTCCGCCGCCGAATCAGCTCGGCAAAGTGTCGCTCGGGTATCGCGCGGCGCTCGTCGATTGGCTCTGGGCCGACCTCCTCGTACAAAGCGGCATTCACTTCGCGGACAAGCGCCCTTTCGAAGATCTCGAACGTTACGTCGACGGAATCATCGCGCTCGAGCCAGACTTTCCGACGCTCTATCGCTACGTCGACACGCTCTTCGTCTATCGCCCACCCGCAGGCACGACCGAAGACGCGCGCAAGGCCCGCGCCTATCTCGAACGCGGCACGAGAGAGCGCCCCTTCGATCATCAGATTTGGCTTCAATATGGGCAGTTCACGGCCTTCCTCGGTCCGACCTACCTCACGGACGAAGACGAAAAAAATCGTTGGCGAAAAGAGGGAGCGGAGGCGATTTTCCGTAGCGTCGAGCTAGGCGGCGACGCCGATCGCTCGCTTTCTGCGGCGGGCATGCTGAGTCGTCGTAACGAACGCGAGGCGGATCTCCGTTCACTGAGTCATCTCGAACGCGCTTACGCACTCGCCGACGATCCGCAAACTCAAGAAGCGATTCGTCAGAAGATCATCCGGCTCCAGAGCGAGGATGTCGCGAAGCGGGCCGAGTCGCGTCGTAAAATTCTCGACGAGCGTCGAACGCGCGAGTTCCCGTTTCTCAAGCGCGGAGAGTACTTACTGCTCGCACCAGTCGTCGACGCTGCGAAGTGCACGGGCATCGAAGCCTCGAAATCGCGTGCGTGTGCGCTGGGTTGGACGGAAGCTCTCGGCGAGAAGTGACTGAAAGTCGCCGAATCACCGCGACCCTGTTTTCGTGCTACTTTTGAGTCTTAGGTTCTT
>JAHFDV010000728.1 GCA_023248815.1 Myxococcales bacterium | reverse complement strand
CAGAGCTCGTCGGAATTTCGTTCGAGCGCATCATCGTGAAGAAGAAAGGCGGCAGCGTCGTCCCCGCCCCATCCTCCGCTTCGCGTCTTCCCGAGTCGAAAAAAGAAGACGATTCCGTTCGTCGCCTCCAAGCGATGCGAGCGGCGGTCGGCGCGAGTGGCGAAGAGACGCCGCCCGAAGACTTCGTTCCACCGGGCGCCAAAGGCAAAGCAAAGAAGGGACAGCCAGAGGAAGTCCGGCGTCCGACGCTGCGCGACATCGTTCCGCCTCCGCATGCTTCCGCAACACCTCCGCCGTCGACGGCGGCCGCGGTTCGGAGACCATCCGTTCCGCCCATTCCGCGCGGCGAATCCGATTCGCGCGGCGTGCCACTCTCTCCGCCGTCGACCGAGACGGTCGTCGTGCCTCCACGTGAGCCCCCGACCTCACAGGGTCGCATCTCTGTACTTCCATCCGTAATGGTCGACATCGATGAGGAAGTCGGAAGCCTCGTCACACGCTTTCTCGAGCGCCCCGACGACGAGCGTCTCCTCGGAGAGCTCCTTCGTCTCGGCTCGGGCGCGATTCCTTCGGTAATGCGCGATTTCCCGGGGCCCACCTCGATCGAGCCGCAAGCCACCGATGGCGAGCTCCCTCCCGTTGCGAGCGTGTCGCCGCGATTGCGTCTTTTAGTCGAGCTCCGACGCGTCGCGCTCGCTCCCGTATTGGGACGGCTCGACAGCTCCGACGAGCGCGAGCGCTTTTGGGCGACGCTCCTTCTGACGGAGCTTCCTTACGCCGAGGCCGTGGCCCCGCTCATTCCGCGCTTCTTGGACGAAAGCCGACGCATTCGTCGTGCGGCGCGTCTCGCCGGTATCAGTCTCTCGCGTCTCTATGGCGGCGACCTCGCGCGTCACGTGCAAGCGATCATCTCGTCGCAAAATGCGCGCCGCGAAGATCGCCTCGAGCTCATGCGCGTGCTCGTCGATCTTCGCATCGAAGTCTCCGTGCCGACATTCATCGAAGCGCTCGGAAGTTCGGATAGGTCCGAATCCGAGATCGCGGAGCTCGCTCTCGGCGATCTAACGATGCAAGACTACGGGCGGGACGCCAAGAAGTGGACGCTCTGGTGGGGCCAAAACTCGTCGCGACATCGCGTCGAATGGCTCATCGACGCGCTGGTTCACGACGACGAGCGGACGCGCGAAAAAGCGGGTGACGAGCTCAAGAACGTGTCGAAAGAATACTTCGGCTACTACGCGGATCTTCCACGTCGCGAACGCGAACGCGCACAAGCGCGCTACCGCGAATGGTGGCAGGTCGAAGGACGTCACCGCTTCGGGCGCTGAAAGGCGACGACACCCGTAAATTCCGGCCTCGACGGGCGAAGGCCGGAATTTCCGGGTCTCTCTTCGCATTCTTGCCCCGAGCGGTTCTTTGTTTTTGGCGAACGTTCGTTCGCGGGTGCTTTGGGCTGTGTCGTTTGGCGAACTCCGTTCGCGAGGTGAGAGCTTCGCTCTCTTGCGCCCGGTCAGAACGGCGAGGCAGATAACACGCGTATGCCGAGGAAATTCAGAATGGGAACGTGCCGCCCTTGTAGTCGAGGAAGGTGCCGTTGTCGGCTTTGGTCATTCCGTCGATGCGCTCGAGCATTTTGCTGACGGATTCATGAACGGTGGTGGGCGCGCCGCGGCCGCCCATGTCCGTTTGGACCCAACCGGGGTTCATTACGACGGCAACGAGGCCGCGACGTGCGTAGTCGACGCTGAGTGACTTGTTGGCCATGTTGAGGGCCGCTTTCGACATTCGGTACGTGTAGGCGCCGCCGCTCGAGTTGTCTTGAATCGAGCCCATTCCGCTCGTGATGTGGACGAGTTTCTTCGCATCGCTCTCGAGGAGCTGTGGGAGGAGGGCACGGGTCACGCGGAGGGGACCGAGGGCATTCGTTTCGAACGTGGCGTGGGCGTCTGCGAAGTCGAGAGACTCGAGGCCTTGGAGCTTCCCGTAGACGCCGGCATTGTTGACGAGCACGTCGACGGGGCCGGAGATCTTCTTGGCGAAAGCAGCGACGCTATCGTCACTGGCGACGTCGCACGGGTGCACGCTCACGAGAGACTCATGCTTGCTCGCGAGGGCCGCAAGCTCGGAGGCGCTTCGGGGATCACGCGCGCCCGCGACCACTTTTTGCCCGCGCGACGCGAGCTGACGAACGAATTCGAGACCGATGCCTCGACTAGCGCCCGTGATGACCCAGGCGTGCGCGGTTGCCGTCATTCTTTCGCGCCAGCAGCCTTGAGCTCGGCGCCGAGCTCACCGTTC
>JAHFDV010000310.1 GCA_023248815.1 Myxococcales bacterium | reverse complement strand
TTTACCGGCCTCGCGCCACTCGTCTTCGCGACAGCAGCGATCAGCTCTCTCGTCGCTTGCAGTGACGATGCTTCGCCCTCGCCGCAGACGGTGAGCCCGGACACGGCCCAGCTCGCGTTCGAAGAGGGAACGATCCTTCGTCTGCGCACGGGCGAAGAGCACGAGCTCAATCTCATCAGCTCCTCGGATGAGAGCGCGACGGTCTGGCTCGACGGCGAGTACGGAGATGCGTCGCTCGCGCAGTCCAGCGTTCCAGTAGCGGGTGGTCACGGCAAGTTCGTCATCCGCGCATCGACGACACCTGCCGTCTTCGACGTGCAAGCCAAGCAAGGCGCTCTCGGGCCCGTCGGTATTTCGATTGCCGTGAGCCCCAACGGCTTCTCGACGCTGTCGCTCGACGCGGTCTATCGCGGGACGCGTCTCCAGTCCGATCTCGCAGCGAGCGTTTTTCTCGGTAAAAAATGTGGAGATCTCGCCGACGGTTCGATCTCGGACGGTGGCCTCGTCACCAAGGGAAAGCTCGGCGCGCCGCTGACGATCGGTGACGTTCCCGCGGGCGTTGCTTTCGCGGTTCAGCTACGCCTCGCTCACGTGGCCGCGAGTTGTACGGACGTCGAGCCGCTGCTTCCTGACGCCTCGAAGAGCATCCAGACCGAGCTCATCGACGTGCCGCTCTCGGTGTATGGGCTCTCGCTCGACGCGAGCCTCACGTTCTCGTCGACGGCCGATGAAAACAAGCATTGGGATGCGACGCTCACGGCCGAGGCTCCCGCTTATCTCGACGCGTTCTTCCCGAATTCGGGCGAAGAAAGTCGCCTGCTCGATCGCATGGTCGCGCTCAGCACCAATCCGACCGCGTTTGCGAGCGCACGCACGAACGGCAATTGGGACGGCGCGACGAAGAGCTGGGCCACGAGTCGCAACTACGGAAGTCTTCGCGGCAAGCTGAAAGCCTGGGAAGAAGCAGGCCTCCCGAAGACACGCGCGACCTTCCTCACCGTTTTCACGTTCGCTCCCAGCGCCGTCGATGTTGCCGTGACGGAGTTCGGCAAGAGCGACGTCCCTGATCCGCAGGGGATCGGCGATTCGTTCGCATTTTCTGTGGGCACGGGCGACACGCTCTCGTTCGCCGGCAACCTGGGGATCTTCGCCTCACGCGTGCTCGCGAGCGCCGCACTCGAAGGCGCATTGGTGGAGCGCCCGACCATCACGACCCTCGGCGAAGCGCTTGCGGCAACGTTCGATTGCGATGGCTTCAGCATCAAGCTTGTCGGCGCTCCCTCGTGCGACGCAGCATGCCTCGAAGGTCTCTGCTCCAGCGCCCTCGCCTCGCTTGCGTCTGAAGCGAGAGCGAGCTCGAAGACCACCACGATCTCGATCGCGACCTCGATGACCGGCCCCTGCGAAGTCGACGACGATGCGCGTCCTCGCAGCATCACGGGCCAGTGGTCTGGCGCACTCGCGACGAAGAGCGCCGCCGTAGGTCCCCTCACCGGCACTCTAAAAGGCGCCTTCCGTTGACTAGCGCTCCTCTACGCTAGAGAACGCGCACGAGAGCGAGCCCCGTCGTTGCGAGCTTCCCGCGCTCGCTCGATTCGCCCCACGTCGTCACCTCATAGAGTCCCGGCGCGTACGCCTCGCCCTTCAAGGGAACGCGCAGCGTGAACTTGCCCGCCTTCACGACGACCGCGATGCGCGTTTTGTACCCTGTCGGAAAGAACATCTCGCCGGGAGTCGAATACGTGTAGCTCCGGCGCTTGTTGGCTTCGGCAGGAGTGATGGGGGTGAGATCGACGCGAGTGATTCCAATCCCTCCGAACGACGTCTTGCTCTCGCCGCCGATCACCAAGTCGGTTCCGAATTTCGCCTCCTTGGGAACGTCGAGCGCGGTCACTTCTGGGCCGACGAACTCTTGCGACGTGCAAGGCGGAACGATCTCGTTGCGACCCGGGACGGGCTGCGCGAGCCCAATGCCGACGCGAATCGCCTCTTTGCGCAAAATGGTGCGGCGATGTCCGTCGTTCGGCGGCACTTCGTTGAAGTACATGTTCTCGGCGTCTTCGATCCCGTTCGCGTCGATCGTCGGATTCTCGACGACGCCGCGTGGCTGCTCGTCGGTGACGCACGAGGCGTTCTCCATGACGACGCCGTGCCCACCATGCCGCGCATAGCGAATGTCGGGAACGCTTCCATCGAGCCCCCAATGCCCGAGAAATCCGTTGGCGGCCATATCGCGCGCGTGCTCGTCGCCGGACTCCATCGCGGCTCCCTCGTCCAGAGTAACCGCAGGAAGATTCATCGACGCCCGATCTCGATTGACGAGAAGCAGCATGAAGCGACGCGCCTCACCGAGCGTGAGCGTGCGCTTCTTGCGAAAGTCATCGATGGTTTTCAGCGAGGCGGATACGCCCTCTGCCTGCTGCCTCGTCTTCGAGTGCGGCGCGCTCGTTTCTCGGCCTTTCGACCCAGAGGCGACGGCGATCGGCGTCGTTCCCACGGGCGTCGTCGCGCTCGAAGAGGCTCCACTGCATGAGGCCGCAAGCATCCCGAGAGCGAGCACCAGGTAATGACGGGCTTTAGCTCGCAGGGCCGGCCTTGATTCATGACGGTCGAACATTGGTGAGGGCCTCGATCGAGAGTAGCATGACGGCCTTCATGTCTCTTTCGGGTGAGCTCATCGTCGGCGGCTTTTCGGGCGATCCATCGAACATCGAGCGCGTGCTCGCGCGCGGCGATCTCGGCGGGGTCATCCTTTTCAAGCGCAACATCGGCGAAGGCCCCGAAGCAGCTCTCCGTTGGATCGAACGCCGGCTCTCGAACGCACAAGGCCATCGCCCCATCTTCGCGATCGATCAAGAAGGTGGTCGCGTTGCGCGCTTCGGTGCTCCCCTCGTGAAACTTCCACCAGCGAGAACGCTCGCGCAGCTCGCCCCCCTCGAAGGAGCCAATGGTGCGCCAACGGGAGATGCCTTTCTCGAGAACGCTGGCTTCATCCAAGGACGAGAAATTGCCGCGCTGGGCTTTTCGACGTCGTTCGCCCCCGTCCTCGACATTCATACCCACGCCGACAACCCGATCATCGGCGATCGCGCGTTCGGTACCGAGCCTCCAAGTGCGGCGCGCGCAGCCTTGTCGTTCGCACGCGGACTCGAACGCGCTGGGCTCTTCGGGTGCGGAAAGCACTATCCCGGGCATGGCCGAACCACCGCGGACTCCCATCTCGAGCTTCCCGTCGTCGACGCCTCCGAAGAAGATCTCATGCGGACGGAGTTCGCGCCTTTCGCGGAAGCTGCAAAAGCAGGCCTTCCTTCGTTCATGACGGCACACGTTCTCTATCCCGCTCTCGACGAAATTCCGGCGACACTCTCGACGAAGATCGCAACGGACATTCTTCGCAAGCAGCTCGGGTTTCGCGGGGTGCTCTTCTCGGATGACCTCGAGATGAAGGCGCTCTCGGCCCCCATCGAGGAGCTCGCCGTTGGCTGCATCGTCGCTGGATGCGACGCACTTCTCATCTGCGCCGACGAAGCGCTTCAAGAGCGGGCACGCGTTGCGCTGGACCGCGAGGCCGAACGCTCACCCGCGTTCCGTGCGCGCGTCGAAGAAGCTCGCGCGCGCGTCTTCGCTCTTCGCACCAAATTTCCACCCCGTCCCAATCTCGAAGCGTTCCGTTCTTTCATCGTCGACGACGCACGTCGCGCCTTCGACGAAGATCTCGCTCGTCGTCTCGCGGTCCTCTCGTGAGCACCTACGCCGTCACTGCAGCGCGCGTCGTCACGTGCTCGGAATCCGCCGGCCAGGGCGCGCTCGGCGTCCTCGAAGACGGCGCCTTCATCGTCGACGACAAAGCCATCTCCTGGGTCGGAAAACGCTCCGCCCTACCGAAGGGCATCGCGGTGCACGACGAGGGGGCGAACGTCGTCACGCCCGGACTCGTCGATGCGCACACTCACGCCGCGTGGGTCGGTTCACGCCACGACGAATACGTCGTTCGCATGGCCGGCGGCGACTACGAAGCCATCGCGCGGGCGGGAGGCGGCATCGTCAGCTCTCACCGCCAGATCGTTGCCGCCGAAGAGAGCACGATCCGCGAGGCGCTGATCGCTCGCGCCAAGCGTATGGCGAGTCTCGGCGTCACGACGATCGAAGTGAAGAGCGGATACGGGCTCCTTCCAGAAGAAGAGCTCAAGCAACTCCGCGCCATCCGAGACGCCAAGAGCGACGCTTCGATTCCACGCATCGTCTCGACGTTCCTCGGGCTCCACGCCATTCCCCCCTCCCTGCGCGATCGACGCGATGAGTTCTTGAAAGGTGCGACGGGTCTCCTAGAGCGCGTACAGATCGAAGGCCTCGCAGACTTCGTCGATGCATACATCGATCGCAACGCTTTCTCCGTCGAAGAGTCGCGGGCATTCCTGACGGCCGCAAAAGCACACGGATTCGAGCTCCGTTTACACGTCGGACAGTTCAGCGACATCGGCGGTGCAGAGCTCGCCAGCGAGCTCGGGGCAAAATCCGTCGATCACCTCGAAGTAGTCGGCGAAGCGGCGATGAACGCCTTGGCGAACGCTGGCGTGTTTGCCTCTCTCTTGCCGACCGCCTGCTTCACCTTGAAGCAAGAGCCTCCGCCCGTTGCGCGTCTGCGTGCGCACGGCATTCGCTTCGTCATCGCGAGCGATGCGAATCCTGGCACCTCGCCGAGTGAGAGTCTGCCTCTCGCAATGGCGATGGGTGTGCGTCTCTTCGGTCTAACTCCCGAAGAGACGATTCTCGGCGTCACTCGTCACGCTGCCGCATCACTCGCCAAGGACGACGTCACGGGTTCGCTCGCCGTCGGAAAATGCGCCGACTACGTCGTCTGGGATCTCCCGCACGAGCACGCGCTCTTGCAACCTTGGGGTGTTGCGCGAACGAAGCGCGTCGTGCGCGAAGGCCGCGTCATCGGCGGCAGCGATCTCGCCCACGCTCTAAAATGAGCTAAAAATCGATTCGCTCTGCAAGTGCGGCGAGCTCGTCTGCGCGATTTCCTTCGCCACCGAGTCCCGTCCAGAACGTCGCGAGGTCGTTCGGTAGCGGCGCGAAGATCGAGACGCGCTCTCCGCTGATCGGATGGTTGAACGCCATGCGAGCTGCGTGCAGTGCGTGACGCGGAATCTCGAGCGCCTCGCCGTCTTCTTCCGTGAGCTCGCCATCGGCCGAACGCGCGAACATGCGATCATCGGGACCATAAAGCTTGTCACCTACGATCGGCGCATCGAGCCCCAAAAGGTGCATGCGAATCTGATGCTGCCTTCCGGTCTCGAGCGCACAGCGCACGAGCGCGTAGCGATTGTTGCCGTAGAAGTGGTCTTTCTCGCCAACGGCCGTCGCCGCGAGACGGAAGCGCGTCGCAGAATGAAGCGCGCCCTCCACCCCTTCTTCGGCGAAACGCATCTTCACGCGAAGCGCGTTCACCGGATCGAGCTGCAGCGAGCGTGAGTAGCGGTAAGAATGCTGGCCTTCGAGCTCTCGCGGGATGCCCCACGTCATCGCCACGTATTCTTTGTCGATGTCGTCGCGGCCTTCGAGCGCCATCTTGAAATTGCGATCGGCCAAGGGCGTCTTCAAGACGATGAGCACGCCGCTCGTTTCGCGATCGATGCGATGACCGAGCGAGAGAAACGCATCGGGACGCTCGCTCTGGAGGAGCTTGATGAGCGTGTTCTTGTGATAGCGCGCGGTCGGATGCACGGGCAGCAGCGGGGGCTTGTTGACGGCCAAGATGTGTTCGTCTTCGAAGAGAATGGGGATCTCGGTGGGGACGACCGTCTCGTCCCACGGAGCGCGCCAGAGGAGCACGTGCTCTTCCGCCCGGAGCCGGTGATTGGCGCGAAGGCGCTTCCCCTCGACGTCGAACGCGCTCGCCGCGATGATCGCTTGCGTTCGCGTGCGGCTCGTCCGCCGGAGCTCGTTTTTCAAAAAGAGGTCGAGCCGCTGCCCCGCTTGCTCTTCGGAGACGAGAAAGACCGAGACAATCGACCCTTCGGGAACGGTCTCGGGCCGCAAAAACTGCCCCTGCGCGCCCTTCAATCGACCCATGACTACCCTGTCTCTTCAAAAGCCGTTCGGCTCGAACGGGTTTCTGGGCGGAACCCTATCAGGTTCCGGTGATTCGAGGTTCCGTGCTACACCCGCAGCCGATGGAAATCCTCTTCGTGGCGACCGAGCTCGCCCCCTACGCGAAGGTCGGCGGACTCGCCGATGTCGCGGCAGCACTTCCAAAATCGCTTCGCAATCTCGGCCACCGCATCACGCTGGTCTTGCCGAAATACGCAAACTTCGAAGAGAGCGGGCTGCTCTTCGCTCGGCGCCTTTCCCCGCTCCGCTTCGAATTCGGCGGACGCGAGGTCGAGGCGATGCTCTACGACGCGCGCCTGCCCTCGCAACTCGAGCTCACCGTCATCGAGATCGGTCAGAGCTTCTCGCGCCCCGGCATCTACGCCGAAGAAGGCGAAGACTACGGCGACAACGCCGAGCGCTTCGCACTCTTCTCGCGCGCCGTCGCCGAGCTCGCCGCCGCCCGCGCCCGTGCGGGAACCCCATTCGACATCGTTCATGCGAACGACTGGCCGACCGCGCTCACGATGCTCTTCTTGAAAGAGCTCCGCGAAAAAGAAGAGACGCTCGCAAACACCAAGCTCGTCTTCACCGTGCACAACGCCGCCTACCAAGGCCTCACGGAGCGCTCGCATCTCGCAGCGCTCGGCCTCGAAGAGCGTCACCTCACGATCGACGGCATCGAGTTCTTCGGAAAGCTCAACTTGCTCAAGCAAGGCCTCCTTGCGGCAGACGCGACGACGACGGTCAGCAGCAACTACGCGCGCGATCTCGAGAAGGAAGCCCAGGGGCTCGAAGGCGTCATTCGGAGCCTGCCTCGTCCCATCCTCGGCATCACGAGCGGGGTCGACTACGCCGTCTGGAATCCCGCGACCGATCCATATCTTCCGTCGCATTTCAGCGCCGAAGACGCTGGCGGCAAGCGAAGAGCACGCGGGCTCCTCCTGCGCGACCTCGGAATTCCCCTCGAATTCGAGGGCCCCATCGTCTTCCATCTCGGCCGCTTCGTCCCCGAAAAAGGCCAAGACCTCATCGCTCAGTCCCTCGGCACGCTCCTCCGTTCGACGGAAGCGCACTTCATCATCGGCGGCGATGGCGACGCGAAGATCCGCGAAAAGCTCGAAGCCGC
>JAHFDV010000309.1 GCA_023248815.1 Myxococcales bacterium | reverse complement strand
GGATCAGGCCAAGGCGCGCTTCGGCGGAAAGCCGATCGGGGAGATTCGCAAAGAGCTTGGCTTGGAAGAGAAGCGCTGACCGACGAACCGCTTCCTCATTCGCAGGGCACTTCGAAGTCGCGCACGACGGCCATGTGCTGCATTCCCAGCGAATGGCTGTCGCCCGTCTGGACTCCTGCAACCTCGGAGAGGGGCATGTACGCCTGACTATCGAAGACGAGTCCACCTGCGTAGCTAGCCGAGGCGACGCCGAGTTTGACGGGTACTTCGTGATCGTCGAGCTCCTTCGTCGCGATGACCCAGTCGTAGGGCGATGTTCGCGGTTCATTCGTATTCTCCGGGCCACCATCGAGCGCGGGACCCAAGGGAAATGGCGCAGCGACGACGAATCCAGCAGAGAACGAAACCAGCGCAGACTCGGTGCGCAGCTTCGTGTTGAAGTCGCCTCCGACGAGTCCGAATTCGTTCGGCAAGATTTCGTCGTCGAACGCCGTCACGACGGCCGCGGCTTCCGCGCCCCGATCTCCGCTCGTCAGAAGATGAACGCTCACGACCAAGAGATCATGCGAGCCTGGAAGATCGATGCGCGCCCAAGTGAAGGCGCGATTGCTGACGAGCGCATCCGTCCAGTTGCCCGACTTCACGATGGGGTAGCGCGAGAGAATGCCGTTGGGGATGTCACCCGTGCCGCGAACATACGTGTACGTTGCACCGACCGTATCGCTCACGAACTTCGCGATCGTCGCGGGCTGATTGTTGCCGAAGTTGAACTCCTGCATCATCACCACATCGGGCACGAGTCCTTTGAGAATGCGCGCGCCTTCGCCGCCGTCCCAGTTTTGCTTGGTACCGCTCGACAAATTCGCGGCGACCGCCCGGATGTGAGTGCTGGCTGCAGTGCAGTCGGCGGGAAGCACGACATCGACGGCCGCATCTTTGGGCTTCGCGGCATCCCGGTCTTTCGAAGCGTCTTCCCCATCGTCTGCGTCGGGATCATCGACCCCAGCATCGGGAACGGGCGTTAGTGCGTTGTCCGAGCAAGCCGCCCACGGAATGAGAAGAGCCGAAGAAAGGAGAAGAAAAAGGTGACAAGGATGGCGCATGGGTTGGCGAGAAGCCGTTTCGGGCCTTCGAGGTCGTCAGCCTAGCGCGAGAGTTCGGGCCGCGCTCGTTACGAACTCGTAAGAAGCGCCCGCCCGCCGTTGGCACGTCGCACATTTCGCTCTAAAGTCCCTCCCCATGGCGCGCATCTACGAAGACAACTCCCGCAGTATCGGTCACACCCCACTCGTTCGCGTGTCGCGCATCACGAAGGGGGCCAAGGCGACCGTTCTCGCGAAAATCGAGGGGCGAAACCCCGCGTACTCCGTCAAGTGCCGCATCGGCGCCGCAATGGTGTGGGACGCTGAAGAGCGAGGAGTGCTCAAGCCCGGTAAAGCGATCGTCGAAGCGACGAGCGGAAACACGGGAATCGCCCTCGCCTTCGCCGCAGCTTCGCGCGGTTATTCATGTGTTCTCACGATGCCCGAGACGATGAGCATGGAGCGCCGCAAGGTCCTCGCGGCTCTCGGCGCAGAGCTCGTCCTCACGCCGGGCTCGCTCGGAATGAAGGGCGCGATCGCCAAAGCCGAAGAGCTCGCTTCGCAGTCGGACAAGTACGTTCTCATGAAGCAGTTCGAGAACCCTGCGAACCCGGCCATTCATGAAAAGACCACCGGCCCCGAGATCTGGGACGACACCGACGGCGCAATCGACATTCTCGTTTCGGGCGTCGGCACGGGCGGAACGATCACGGGCGTCTCGCGCTACATCAAGCAGACCAAGGGAAAGAAAATTCTCACGGTCGCCGTCGAACCGAGCCACTCGCCGGTCATCACGCAGACAATGAAGGGCGAGACCGTTGCTCCCGCTCCGCACAAGATTCAGGGAATCGGTGCGGGATTCGTCCCCAAGAATCTCGATCTCTCCCTCGTCGACAGCGTCGAGCTCGTCTCGAACGACGAAGCCGTCGCCATGGCGCGTCGCCTCGCAAAAGAAGAAGGCATTCTTTCGGGCATCTCGTGCGGCGCAGCGATGGTTGCAGCCCTTCGTCTTGCTGAAGATCCTGCGCACGCGGGAAAGACGATCGTCGTCGTCCTTCCAGATGCGGGCGAACGCTACCTCTCGACCGTCCTCTTCGAAGGGCTGTTCGACGTCGTCGAAAAGGCGACGGCTGCGACGTCTCCATCGATCGCTCCACGAGTCTGATGGGCGCCGATTCGAATCGCGACACGAGTTCTCCCGCGAGCAACGAGCTCGAGAGCGTCGTCGACGCATTCGTTTCGGCCTACGCGAGCGACACGCTCGGTCACAACATCGGGAGAAAGTACCTCCCCTCACGCAGCGTCATCATCGAAGTCGTGGAGCTCGCCCTCGAGCTCTTTTATCCGGGCTTCTACGGTCGCCAGGATTTGCACGAGCGCAACATTCGCTACCACACGGGCAATCTGCTCTCGACGATTCACGAGAAGCTCGCGCATCAAATCGAGCAGTGCATCTGCTTCGACGAAGAGCACGAGCGCGGCGAGGCGCGGACGTGCGCGCCGAAAGCGCGAAGGATGGCGTCCGAGTTCATGACGAAGCTTCCGCGTATTCGCGAGATGCTTTTGGACGACGTGAGCGCCGCCTACGAAGGGGACCCCGCCGCGACGAGCGCCTATGAAGTCATCGTCTCGTACCCGGGACTCCTCGCCGTCTCGGTCTATCGCGTCGCGCACGAGCTCTACCTCATGAACATTCCGCTGATGCCTCGCATCATGAGCGAGTGGGCGCATTCGAGAACGGGCGCCGACATTCACCCGGGCGCAACCATCGGCAAGAGCTTCTTCATCGACCACGCAACGGGCGTCGTCATCGGAGAGACGAGTCACATCGGCGATCGCGTGAAGCTCTATCAAGGCGTGACGCTCGGCGCGCTCTCGCATCCTCGCGACGAAAACGGTCGCGTGATTCGGAACACGAAGCGCCATCCCACGGTCGCAAGTGGGGCCACGCTCTATGCGAATGCGACCGTGCTCGGCGGGACCACGGTGGTCGGCGAAGACTCGATCGTCGGCGGCTCCGTCTTCCTCACGAAGTCGATTCCGCCGCGGACGCGCGTTGCGCTTAAGGCGCCCGAGCTCCGCGTGCTCTCGGACACGGATCCGCAGAACTTCGCCGACGTGCTCGACTTCCAGATTTGAGCGCTCGAGCCGCAGGGCTTCGGAATCGTTCGCCAATTCCCCCAAGACGAAGATCTACAGAGCCAACGCCGAAGGGCCTTCACCCTCGTTTTCTCGAGTGCTTGACTCCATCTCGGCCTGGACGAAAGAGAGCGCCATAAGCAGCCCTCACCCCGCGTGGGACCGCTCATCGCGTCGCTTGACTCCATCTTGGCGCTCGGCCATCCCTCCGTCGCGCGAAAGCGCGACCAACAACACAGATGGTCGAGCGCATACCTGGACGAAAGAGGGCCGCGATAAGCGGTCCTCACCCCCGCGTGGGACCGCTTATCGCGCGCTTGACTCCATACTGGCGCTCGGCCATCCCTCCGTCGCGCGAAAGCGCGACCAACAACACAGATGGTCGAGCGCATACCTGGACGAAAGAGGGCGCGATAAGCGGTCCTCACCCCCGCGTGGGACCGCTTATCGCGCGCTTGACTCCATCTTGGCGCTCGGCCATAGTCCGCGACCCTTCGCATTTTCCCGGTGAAACGCATGTCCCAACGACATGGACCTCGGAAAAGCGGGAAGGCAGGAAATCCCATGCCAAAGATGAAAACCAGAAAGTCCTACGCCAAGCGCTTCAAAGTGACTGGCACCGGACGCGTTCGCCGCTCGAAAGCCGGCGCGAACCACATGATGCAAGAGAAGTCCCGTAAGCGTGTGCGGCGCCTCCGTAAGAACGACATGGTCGACAAGACGCTTGAGAAGAAGATCAAGCGAATGATCCCTTACAAGTGATCTGAAGGAGAACCGAACATGCCTCGCGCAAAACGTGGTTTTAAAGCTCGCCGTCGCCGCAATCGTATCCTGAAGCACGCTTCGGGTTACCACTCCGCAAGGTCGCGCCTCTTCGCTTACGCGAAAGAGGTCGTGATGAAAGCGTGGGTTTACTCCTACGCCCATCGCAAGCGCCGCAAGCGAGATTTTCGCCGTCTCTGGATCGCGCGCATCAACGCCGCGGCCCGAGCCAACGGCACGACTTACTCCAAGCTCGTTCACGGGCTCAAGAAGTCGAACGTCGAAATCGATCGCAAGATCCTCGCGGACCTCGCGGTTCACGATGCGAAGGTCTTCACCGACATCGCCAAGAAGGTCACCGCGTAAAGCGGCCGAGCTTCTGAAAAACGAAAGGCCGTCTCTTCGCAAGAAGAGGCGGCTTTTTCATTTGGAAGGTCTCTCTGGGGCCACGTCTGCTCGAAGATTAAGAATCGGGCCGAGGCTTGTGTCCGCGGCGCCGGGCTACATTCTCGCCATGTCGCGAACGTCCAACGCTCTCTTCGCCGCGGTCTCAGCATGCACAGGCTTCGCCCTTCTCGCGCATTGTGGCGGTTCAGACGAAGCGGGAGGAACGGAGACATTGCAAGATGGCTCTACCTCTGCAGATTCATCGACGACGCCGGGCGACCCTGCGGTTACCACGGATGGAAGTACGGCAGCGGACGGAGGCGATGGGCGAGAGCCAATGCAAGACGGCGGGCCCGTGACGATCCCCGACGGTGGTCCCCTCACGACTCCCGATGGAGGCCCTTCCCTAAATATCGGCGCAGGGAATGCGCCGATTGGAACGCCCTGCGTGAGCCCAAAGGTCACCGTGAATGCCACGATGACGACGGCGGCGATTCAAGCCGCGATCAATGGCGCAGGTGACAACGCCTATATCTGCTTCAGCTCGGGCACGTATCGCCTGACGGGAACGCTCATTCCGAAGGCCGGACAGACGTTTCACGGAAGCCCCAATACCGTGATGAAGGGCAGCGTGGTTCTCACGGGCGCGGTGTCTGCCGGCGCGAACTTCGTGTTTTCGAGCGTGCCTCTCGCGACGACGGGTCCGCAAACGTCTGTCAGCAAATGGTGCGAAGACACCGTCAACTATCCGTGTGCGTACGTCGAAGACGTGTTTTTCGACGGCGCGCCGCTGGAACGATCGACCACGCTCGTCGGTGTGGCCGCAGGAAAGTTCTACACCGACTACGCGGAGAAGAAGGTTTACCTCGGCACCAACCCCGCTGGACACACCGTCGAAATCGGAAACGTGAGCGCGGCCTTCCGCAGCACTCAAGCCAAGGTCGTCATCGAAGGGTTCATCATCGAGATGTTCGCGCACGGGATGGACCACGCCGCCGTGGAGCTCTACGGCAGCACTGACACCGTCTTCCGCAACAACGAGGCGTTCTACAATCACGCCGACGGCGTCACGACGAACTCGACGGGCTCGCTCTTTCAATACAATCGTTTTCACGACAACGGCCAAGCCGGCGCGCAGTCGGGCGGGCTGAACACCGTGATGGACCACAACGATTTCGTCCACAACAACGTGTTCGGCTACATGAAGAACGACGGCGCCGAGGGCGGCCTCAAAGTGAACTTCGGCAAGGGCGCGAAGGTCACGAACAACTACGTCTACAACAACCTCAGCTTCGGCATTTATTTCGACGAGAACGCCAACGACGCGATGATCGAAGGAAATCTCGTCGACAACAACTGGGCGGCCGGCATCATCTTCTGGATCTCGGACACGGCGACGATCGCGCACAACACCGTCACCAACAACGGTCTCAGCTACACGAAAGGCCGCGGAGGGACAGGTTGCAATCCGATCGACATCTCCTGCAACTGGGGCGGCATCGCCCTCGGCGACTCGGCCAATACGGACATCTATGACAACACGTTGGTCGGTAACGCAGCTGGCATTACGCTCATCGAAGCTTTCCGCGCCTCGACCGCGAAGCTGACGATTCCCGAGCTCAAAAACAACCAAGTTCACGGAAACATCGTGACGATGGGCCCGCACAGCACCGGTGTAAAACAAGCGAGCGGCCCCTCCGGGTTCGACGCGTTTTCCGCTGCTGCCAACAACAAGTTCTACGGCAACACGTACCACCTGCCCGATCTCGCCGGGAAATACTTCTGGTGGAACAGCCTCATCAACAACAGCACGGTGTGGAAAGCAGCTGGGCAGGATACGGCTGGAACGTTCGTCAGTCCGTGACGCATCGCACGCACTTCAGGCATTCGCGAGACGCATGAAGAGCTCGACGTCTTCAGCGAAGGGCACCGAGAGATAGCCGTTCTTCGGGTCGCGGATGCGCGCGAGGAATTCGGGATTGTGATCGGCGTTGTCGGCGAGGACGAGCGCGCCATTCGCGAGCTTTGGTTCGACGAGATCGAGAATGCGTGGATAGAGCGATTTGGCGCCGTCGAGGAGGAGAAGGTCGACGCGCTCCGGAAGATCTCGCGAGAGGCTTTCGGTCGCGTCGCCATCACGAACTTCGACGAAGTCCGAGAGCCCTGCGGCTTCGAGATGTTGGCGCGCCCGGGCAGCCTTCGCAGCTTCGTATTCCGAACCGATGACGCGCCCTCCCCCATTGTCTTTCACCGCCGCCGTGAGGTGAATCGTCGAGATGCCGAAGGACGTCCCGAATTCGACGATCCCCTTCGCTTTCGTCGCGCGCACGAGCATGTAGAGGAGGCGCCCCGTTTCACGTGAGACGGGTAGAAACATCGTCTTCGCTAGTCCTTGATAGAACACGTGAGGCTCATTGGTGACTTGCGCCATCAAAGCCGTGCGCTCTTCCGGAGTGCTCGAAGCGATCTTTTCACGGAGCGGGGCGTCGGCAACGCTCGCTTCGGCGAAGAGTCGTTCGAGAAGTTCTTGGACGCGAGGTTGTTGAAGAGTGCTCATTTGGATAAAATACGAGGGATCCTTCACATTCGTCCTTCGCGTTTGAAAGGCGCCCATGCCCAAAGCCAAAAATAGTCGAATCTCCGAGCGAAAACGCCCTATTCAGGCGCGGTCTGCGCGCCTCGTCGACGACGTCCTGGAGGCTGCAGCTCGCGTTTTGGCGAAGGAGGGCGCGCACCGCTTCACGACCGTGCGCGTTACCGAGGAAGCGGGCGTGAGCATCGGATCGCTCTATCAATACTTCCCGAGCAAGGAGGCCCTGCTCTTTCGTCTCCAGACGGACGAATGGACGGAGACCTGGG
>JAHFDV010000308.1 GCA_023248815.1 Myxococcales bacterium | reverse complement strand
TTCCCATTTCGCGCGGCTCGCAGATCTCCATGTCAGAACATCGTAGCCGTGAATTTCGCCGGCGGCGATATGGAGATCGCAGTCGACACCTCGCTGATCCAGCGCTGCCTTCAAGCGTCGAGTTTGCGGCAACAGGGGATCGCGCGTTCCCGCAGCGACGAAAGTGGGTGGAAAAGGCCGCTCGAAGGGAGTCCCGTTTTCCAAGAAAAGCAGCGGGCTCGCGAGCATGGGCATGTTCGCGAGGTCGAACGCGCCCTCGCCGAGATACCCCGAGCACGCGTCGAACATCATCGCCTTCACCCAGCGCGGAAGGCGAGGGTCTTCGACGAGCTTCGTGAACTCGGTGAGGTCGGCGAAAGGGTAGCTCACGGCGACGGCGGCAGGGGGTGGCCCTCCGTCGAATGTGGTGCGCGCAAAAGGCTCGGGCCGCCTCGTCGTCGTGAGAAGCGCCAGGGCGAGCGCAAGATTTCCTCCGGCGGACTCGCCCGCGAGCACGATGCGCGTGGGATCCCCGTCGAACGAAGCTGCCTGAGCGCGCACCCACGACAGCGCGAGCGCCGCGTCTTCGAGCGGTCTCGGGAATGGATTCGCCGCGCCGAGACGATAGTCGATGTTGAAGACGAGATAGCCGCGGCGCGCAAACTCCATCGCGAGACCTCGATGCGTCTCCTTCGAGAGCATCGAAAACGCCCCCCCGTGCACGTAGAGAACGACGGGAAACGGAGGTGTTCCCTTTGGGATGTACGCATCCAGGTGGTGCTCGCGGACGTTGCGATCGCCGTAGCTGACGTCTGGAACGAGACGAATGCCGTACTTGTCTGGAGCGGCATCTGGGAATGCATGACGCGCTCGCGTGACGACATGAATCGCGCGGTCGATGATCTTCGCGCGGAAGGCGCTTCTCCGCAGCTCGGCGCGCGCCTTGCCCGAGAGCATTCTCAGAAGTGTCCCGAGATCTGAATCGAGGTCGGGCCGAACGATGCCGTTGCCGTCGGAGTCTTTTTCCCTCCGGTGATGATCAAGTACGTTCCGACTCCGCCCGCCGCGAGGGCCGCGAGAAATCCGATGTCGGCCACGGTTCGCAGGGTCAGGCCCTTGCTCTTGTCGTCGGGGTTTTGCACGCGCGCACCGTTGTACTTGTCGGCGAGAGACTGAGCCTCGGTGCCACACGCAATGCCTGCGCCGAGGAACGCGACACCGACGCCGAGCACGGCGATTCCCGCGACGCGTCGGCCACTCATGCCAGTACTCTCGGCGACGGGCGGAGGAAGAGCGGGCGCGACGACCTTTGCCTTCAAGACGGGACGACGCACGACGTCTTCTTTCGGAGCGACTTCGATCGTTTCGTCGAATGGCTCGAAACCTTCGGCTTCGACATGAAGCGCGTGGGGCCCGGCGCCGACGCGCACCGACGCGAGCGCATTCGGGCTGGTCGCAATGGCGGTCTTGTCGACCGAGACGGTCGCGCGATCTGGAGTTGCCTGAACACGTAGGGTCGCAAGGTGCTCGCGCG
The DNA here is from genome assembly GCA_023248815.1 of Myxococcales bacterium. Taxonomy (GTDB): domain Bacteria; phylum Myxococcota_A; class Polyangia; order Polyangiales; family Polyangiaceae; genus JAHFDV01. The sequence goes on along the minus strand of JAHFDV010000308.1, from coordinate 5,719 downwards.
CCTCTGCGAGCCACGTTCGTGCGCTGTGGATCTCTTTGGGGGGCGCTCCTCCGTCCTCCGCGATGAACTTCAGCAAATCTTGCTCTGCGTCCACGTACTCAGCGAGGCGTAAGCGCGAGAGGCCGAGATTCAAAAGAATGCTGGGGTGCGCGAAGAGCCTGTAGGCCTCGAGAAACTCGGTTTTTGCGCCGTCGAAGCTCTCGTCCTTCAGCTTCGCGACGCCGCGCATGAAGGCCGCGCGCGACTGCTCTTTGGCTTCGTCCCCCTCGTCACCGTGTGCCGTTTTCGGGAGAGCAAACGTCGCAACGGCCGCCACGCTCGCGACGGAGCCCACCATGCCGTTGGTAAAGAGAGTGCCGTGGGTCAAAAGACCGGCCAAAAGCAACGAAAGCGGACGCCGTGCCCTTCTGACGTTTCTCGACATCGAGGGAATCTACCATCGAAACGCGTTCGATCGAGCGCCTGGAGTAGTCGTGCCGTCTCTCCCCCATTTTGAACCGCACCCAGGCCTTGCGCGTTCTACACTCGTGAAACCGATCATGAAGTGCCCCATCTGCAAAGAGAACGCATCGCACGAAGGAAGTCTCCGCCCCTTTTGCTCGGCCAGGTGTCGCACGGTCGATCTCGGCAAATGGGTCAGTGAGGAGTACCGAATTTCGACCCCCCTTTCGCCGGACGAATTTGAACTCGCGGAGATCGACCCGAATGAACCGAACTAGAAGCGAGCGAATTTCTTTCCGCGGCGCCCGGTCGGCAATCGTCGCCGCTGCGCTAACGGCACTTCCAGCGAGCGCTCTTGCGCAGTCGCAGGGCGGCTATTCGAGTCAACCCTACGGGCAGTCGCAGACGCAGTATGGGCAGTCGTCGCCCGGAACCGTCTACAACCCGGGTGCGCCTCCGAGCTCGTCGGCAGGGGATCGCTATGACCGCGAGCAGACAGCGAACTCCGACAAGGACAGCAAGCGCGGACTAGAGTTCTTCTACGCGAACGCGGGCATCGGACTTTCGGTGCTCGGCATGCAGACCTTCAGCGGAAACGATCTTAAGCTCGAAAAGACGTCTAGCACGGGCCCGGCATTCGATGTCGGCGCGGGCTTACGGCTCTTCGTCTTCACACTCGGGCCCCGCCTTCGCTATCACCAGCTCTCGGCGTTCAACCTCTGGCAAATCACGGGTGAGCTCGGCCTACACATTCCTGCGGGCAAGCTCGACCCCTATTTTACGCTCTCGGGTGGCTACGCGTTCGTCGGTAGCCTCGACCAAGACGTCATTCCGTCGAGCTCGAACGTCTCGAGCAACGACGTGAAGGTCAAAGGAGGCTCCGTCGGCGTGGCGCTCGGCCTCGACTACTACATTGCGCCGTTTTTCTCGGTCGGCGGCGAAGTTGGTGCGCAGGCTCTTTTCTTGAAGCGCGAAGGCGCGGGGACGGCCGAAAATCCGCTCGCCGATTCCTCCGCATCGGTTGGCGGCAACCTCCTCTTCCAGGGCCACGTCGGCTTCCATCTCTGAGAACCGAAGTCGCGTCTGACCGCGGCTAAGTCGTTCGTCGCCGCGTCAGCTGCCGCTCCTCTTTCTTTGCGCGATTTGCGGCAGTTCTCGCGGCACGGCGCTTGCTCTACCGCGAGCATGATCCGACGCGTCGCAAGAACCATCGTTTCGTGGCTGGTCGCAGCCAGCTGGATTCTCTTTTCGCAGGCAGCGAGCGCAGCTCCGCTCGATGCAAACCTGCGTCCGCCATCGCCGGCGAAGGTGCGGCGCGTGCTGCAGGCGGCCATGCAAGAGGGAGGGCTCGCGTCACGCGCCTCGCGCATCTCGTCGCTAGAAACGCGGTCACGCTGGTCCGCGCTTTTGCCGACCGTGCGCTTGCGAGGAATGCAGAGCTTCGGGCAATCGCAGTCGGATGGCACCGATCGCGATCTCTATCTGACGACGAAGTCGGGCCTCACGCTCGACTTGCACGCGATCTGGTCGCTCGATCGTCTCGTGTTCGCGCACGAAGAGCTCCAAGTGGAACACTTACGCGACGAGTGGGGGGAGCTTCGCAAACACCGCATGCACGAAGCGGCGGCAGCGATTAACGATTGGGCGCGCGCTCGTGCCGAGGCGTTTCAGGTCGACGAAGGGAGCCCCGAATGGATCGACGCGACGACACGCCGATCGACGTCGGAGGCGCTCCTCGAAGAGCTCACGGGCGGACGCTTCGCCGACATCATGAGCGATCGCTGATCTTCAGCGACGGCGCTCGACTGGATTCAGGAGGCGCGCTTCTGCGTCGTGACGATGCGACGATCGCTTCCACGGCGCTCGCCGTTGAAAGCCGCCGTCAAGGCTTCACCGAGCTCGTCACCTTCGATGCGCCGTTCGTCCGAGCGACGACGTTCACCGACGAACGACTTCAGCTCGGCGATCGTTCGCGGCGTCTTTGCCAAACGACGAAGCACGAGGGCATGCGAGCCACAGAGCATCGCCGTTTCCCCACCGGACAAGCGAAGCTGATCGAGCATTCGAAGGTCGTTCTCACCACAGATGGCGCAGGTGCGGGGATCGTGCATGGCCACGAAGATGCGGAAAAGCGACCCCTTCGGCCAAGTTTCGTGCGGCAGAAATCGCGCGACCTAGGTCTTATGCTTAACGAAGCGGGCTGAACTTTCTGGCGAAATCAGCGCGGGGCTCGCGCCGAGGCCGGAGAGCGCGGGATCTCGTAGTCGAAGTAGGCAGCAGGAGAGCCATCCTTTCCGTCCATCGCTGCGCGCGCGACGTTGAACATCTCACGCGCCGTCACATAGTGCGTCTGCCAGCGCGTCCCATCGTTGTAGTGACGAAGAAGATCTTCGTGAAAGCGTCGCGCGGGATCACCGAGAAGCACGTCGGCGTTCTTCTCTGGAGCTCCGTGAGTGTGCACCTTCACGAAGACCCATTCTTCGCGTCCGCGGACGCTGACGCCCTGTTCGATCCAAGTATCGAGGCGCTTTTTTGTGGGCGGATCAGAGGCTTGAAGGGAAGCGCTCTCGACGCGAAACGGATTTTTTGCGCGGCGAAGCGACATCGCGAGGGGTCCCTCGATGAGGAGGACACGCTCGCGTTTGGCATCTCCCACCTTGGCCGCGGTCCCATGTTCATAGGCACGCTTCTTCGAGAGATCGCCGTCGGGGTAGTAAATCGAATTCAAAATCGCGGGCTGACACTCGTCGTCCGGCGCGCTCGGGAACGTGAAGTCTGCGTAACAGCCGAGCTCGTAGAGAAGCTCGAGCTCGTCGTCGACGCCGCAGTGCATTCCGTCGCGTCGGCCGTTCGCCAGGCTCCAATTGCCGTGGATGAACGCCCAGCGGTAGCCCTCACCTTCTCTGACGACGAGATCGTGACGAGCGAGGAGCTCGAGCGTTTCGACGAACTTCTCGCGGACGCTCTCGCGCGTGTCCCGGTCGTGATGGAGGTGCACTTCGGCTTCGCCGTAACCCAGCTCGACGAGCTCACGCAGAGGCTCGAGAAACTCGCGGTGATACTCTTCGCCGGGAAAGAAGAACGAATGGCGCGGCGGTCTCCCGTTCGCGTCGCGGAGATCCTTCGCGAGCTTAGGGTAGTCGGTTCGCCAGCGTTGGACGCGCGCCCGCCCCGTTTCGTGCGAGGGCTTTCCGTGAAGCGGCTCGTAGTGATCGCAGGTCGCGAAGATCAGATGACGCGGACCCGAGAACGTGCGCTCACGAAGCGCCTTTCTTCTCGGCGCATCCTTCAACCACGCTCCGATCCAAAGGTGAATCTCTTTGCGGAGAAGACCCTCGAGCAGACGAGGGGCACGTGCCGGATCCATTTCCCAAAGCTTCACTGGCGACCCCACAATCTCACTGGCGACCCCACAATCTCACTGGCAACAAAGCCTCACTTGCGGCGCTTGAATTGCGAGGCGTCCCAGAGGACGACGCCGAGCGTCTTGCGATCGCCCAGCTGCTTGAGCGCGCGACGCAAGTCCGTCCCCTTCGTCACTTTGCTGCGTGCGACGACGATCATCGCATCGACCGCGTTTTCGACGACGTTGGCATCTCCAGTTCCGAGGATGCTCGGGGAGTCGACGATCAGAAAGTCGTAGCCGCGCGCCAAGAAATTGAGCGCGTTCGTGAAGTGTGGCGAATGCAGCGCTTCCGGAAAGTTGGCGGCGTTCGTCTCTTCAGCGAGCACGTGAAGCGCAGGGCCGAGCGCCGTCACGCACCACGCGTCGGCGTTTCCACGCATCTTGCGGGCAATTTGATTGGAGAACCCCTGCCCTTCGGGGACTTCGAAGCCGAGTACTTTTGCGATGCTCGGACGCGCGAAGTTCGCCTCGGCGAGGAGGACGCGCGCGCGTTGCGACTCGGAGAGCACGAGCGCCAACTGCGCCGCAAAGGTGCTCTTTCCTTCGCCTCCGCGCGGGCTCGTGATCCCGAACGTCCAAATACCGTCGGCGCGCTTTTGTTCGACGCGATGACGAATCACGCGGAGCTCGGCACTCGCTTCGGGTGCAGTGTCACCGAGCATCACGAGGCGATGCGTGTCGGGAGGCGCTGCCCACGCGGGTACGACGCGCACGGGCGATTCGCCCTGCCCAGGATTCATGACGCCGCGGTTGGCGACGATTAAGGTGCGCGACGAATCGGACACGGACCGACTCTATCGTGTTTCGATCCGCGACGCGAGAGAGCCGACCAATCTCGACCTACCCCTTTTCGGAAGGGCTCGGGTTCGGGGGAAGGGACGGAAGTGATGGAATCACGCCAATCACGGGGATTGTTCGGTGAAGCGAGCGAACGTCTTCAGCGTCGATGATTGTGTCGTCGAAAAGGACACGAACGAGCGCATAACCGAGCGCGAGAACGAGCGCGAAGGCAAGACCGAAGAGAGCCGTTTTCGTGCGGCCACCGCGATACGGATGGCTCGGGAGAAACGCGGGCTCGAGCACTTCGAGGAGCTCGCTCCCCTTCGAAGCGCGCGCCTCGAGTTCTTTCTCTTTGAGGTTGCGCTGCAGATCTTCGTAGCGAATGCGACGAATGTTCACCTCGCTCGTGAACCGCTGCCAGTCCGCAACGGGCGTAGAGGACGCAACCGCGGCCGTCGAACCGAGCGTGGGCGAATTGCGCTTCAGCTCGTCGAGACGGGACCCGATTTGCTTGTTCAAGTCCATGAGCTTCGTCTGCGACTCCGTGCTGAGCGCGGCACTCGGAATGGGCTGAGCCTGTGCGCCGCGCGCCTCGTCGAGCTGGGCCTCGGCGGCCTTGAGCGCGGTGGTCGCAAGCTCGACTTTGCTTTTTGCAGCGGCGACGTCTGGGTGTTGGTCCGTGAGGGTTGCACTCTTTTCGTTGAGTGCGGCTTTGGCCTCGACGAGGCGCTTCTGCGCTTCATCTCGTGCCGTTTGCGCTTGCGACACCTCGGCGCTCGTCGTCGCGACGACGGGCTTTCCGTCGATCTTCGCTTCCGCCTCGATCTGCGCCTTTCTTTTGTAGAGATCGGCGAGGATCGGATCGGGCGGAGTTTGCGGCGCGCGGACCGTCGTCGGCTGCATGCCTACGCCCATTCCGCTCGGCATGATCGCCACCGGGAATTCAGGGTGAAGCGCATGAAATCCATAGAGCGCCGTCTCGGCCTTCGCGAGATCTTCTTGCGCGCGCGTCGCTTGCGCCGAATAGAACTCGACCTCTTGCTCCGCCTTCGAGAGGTTCGAGCGCTTGTAGTCGGCAATCGTCGTGTCCGT
>JAHFDV010000307.1 GCA_023248815.1 Myxococcales bacterium | reverse complement strand
GATCTTGAGTGCATTATCGAGGACGCGACGAGCTTGGGGGCGGGCCTTTCCGCGTCAGTCGTACGTACGCACGAAGTGCGATTAGAAACTTCAGGTTGGAGCAGCGGCATTTCGTGAGACGCGGCGGGGCTGGATACGAGCGAAACTTTCGATTCGAGTATCGAGGGAGAACCGTACGCACCGTGCGACCCGTGAGCATGTCGGATGGGCTCTCGCTGATCGAAGGTCCGTTGTCTGCCCTCGCAGAGCAGAGCCATCGCGACGCGCGGAGCAGCCTTGAGTAATTTCGCGAAGGTCCGAGAAATGATGACAGGTCCGACGAATCGAATTCACGTCGAGGAGCACGGCGACGATTTTATCGTACGAATAGGGCCGTGGCGCACTCTCGACGCTTGGTCCGCCTTCGTGATTCAAGTGCCAGTCATTTACTACGTCGGCCGCGCGATAGCCGCGTTTCACAGCGCTCTGGTGCTCTACGCATGCCTACTATTCTCTCTGCCACTTGTCGCAGTCGGGCTCCTCTTTGCCTGGAACGCGTGGTCTCAGATGTTCGGTCACGAGTCGATCGTTCTCTCGAATGGACGACTCGCCTTCTCGATGAATCTGGGCCCGATAAGAATTGGACCGAGCTTCGACGTCAGCCAGATAGAGAATCTGCGAGTTGAGGAACGAACATTCCGTCGTCGGGGCAACGAGTGGCTTCGACGAAAGATCTGCTTCGAGGTGAATGGTCGTACGCGCGCGAACTGGCGGCACCTTACCGCGGAGGAAGGAGCGTTTTTGCTCCCGGGGCCACTTGCTAGACTGCGTTTAGAGACGGAACCGACGAATGCGATCTAGCGCGAAGGTTGAAAGAAGATGACCCAGCGAGGCGCCGCACTTTTGGCAAAGCTCGTCCACGAATGGTTCTCTTCTGTCGAAGAGCTGCGTAACAAGCGCGAGCGGTGGCAGCTCGAACGCGAGTGGAGAGAGAGATTCGCGGGCGACTCGGATGGTCCTCGAGGGGAGCCCTGGGAAGCGATTCTGAAGAGCGAAGGCGTGCTCACGTATCACGATGCTGCCTTGGCTGTTGACGCCACCGCCCCTGACGCTCTCCTCATCACGCACAACTTCGAAAACGCCTCAATTTTCAAAGTGGAGGGAAAACTGCCGCCCTATGTGGTGCTGGAGGAGCAATGGGGAGGGGACCTGTATGTGATGAACGTCGCGCTGACATGGACGTTCGTGCTGAGTCATGAGCCCGTCGGCCCTTGCTTCAAAGAAGCGCATGAAACTGTCCAAGATCCGGACGGCTCCGACGCGGGGAGGCGAGAGCAGCTAGCGGCTCGCGCGAAGAAGGGATCGAATCCGTACTGGCGGACGACGGGTGAAGACGAATTTCGCGAGGCACTGCTTCGCTGGTTCAAAGTCGTAGAAGGCCCGCTCTCATGGGAAGACACTTTGTCTGTCGAACGAAAGTGGCGCGATAGCTTCCTCGAGGAGGAAGGACGGAATCAACGGCCCAGTCCTCGAGAGCCAGAATGGGACGCGCTTGCAGGACGGCGCGGCGCGCGCGCGGAAGAGTGTCTGAAGCAAGCGGCCCCTGAAGTGATGCTAGTCACGCGCTCCCTTCAAGGGTCTCCCGTATTTCGCGTGGAGGGGTCAGTACCCAACATGTCGGTACTGCGCGCGTGGGGCGGCGACCTCTACTTCATCGATCCGAACTTTGCTTGGACGTTCGTGGTTCCTATTGATTACGACTTGGGGCCTTTCTGGGCGACAGCGTGGCAACCTGATGAGCTCGGTGCGGGCGACACACAATGAGAATCACCTCGGCCGATCTCACACGCAGTTATCAGCTCACCGGCTTTCGCGTTCACGATGCGAACGTCATTGGAGCTTGCTACGGCGACGAGGGGCCCTTCGTTCTGGCGATTCGCAGGGTCGACGAAGTCGTGACGCGAATCGCATTCATCGACGTCACCCAGTTTGGATTCCGCGAGTTCCGGAACGGAGCGATCATCTCCGACATCTTCGTCTGGCCCGTCGCTGAGGCTCCCACCTCGGCGTCGACTCATGAAGATGGGGCCTGGGCGATAGTCTTCGGCAATCATTTGCCTTTGTCGCATCTGCCTGCCGAAATGGAGCGCGTTGCCGCGGCGGGGATGTCGAAATATCTCGTCGCCGTAGAGACCTCGTATGGGGGAGGGATTGCAGTTCTCTGCAACGACATCGATGTCGACACTCCGCCCGTGCCTTGGACAGAGAAGTGATTTCCGCTCGTTCGCGTGAGCGACAAGCCGCTTCGATACCAATGTCTCGATCTATTTCGCCGAGCCGTTGGAGCCGGCGATAAGCAGTAGTACTCGCTTCAAGCGGCCGTGAGGTCGTCGGTGCGGAGGAGCTCGAGGGCGGCCGCCGCGATCTCTTCATGCAGTTTGGCGTTGGCGCGATGCCTGGCTAACGCGACATCCGAGAACGCGCGCTTCATGAGCCCCTTGAGCTCTTCATCCGATGGCTCGTATGCGGGATCAGAGAGATCGCCGTGGGAAACGGACTGGCTGGCGCCGAGAGACATCCCAACAAGCGTGAACGATCGCAAAGAAAAGGGCAAGCCAATGAGAAGCCCGAAACCCCGGTAGAGCGATTGATCAAACGTTCCTCGAATGCTTCACACCCGAATCTCCACCATGCCGCCTCCCACCCGCAGGTGAACCAGCATCCGATCACGCGCTTCCCTTCCACGCGATTCAAAAGCTCGGCGTCTCGAGGCCCACCCTTTACGAAAAGCTCCGCAAGAACGACGGTGTGCCCCGCTCTTCGCAATCCCACCTATGCAGACCGCAGGCATCACCCTTACTCTTCGCCGCGGAGCCACGAGCTAAGGCCTACGGCGACACTCTTCCGCGCGCCACGTGATGCTGCCAACACATGGACTTAGAATCGCGGTGAAGTCCGGCGGATGGTTCACCGTACGGACAACAGCAAACGCGCGAATCTCGACATCAGGGCGGTGCATCCAGATTCGCCACGCCGCACCAAATAGTTGTGCGCCGCGCGTGACGACCATCCGGGAGATCGAGCGTGGTACGCATATAAAGTAGCCTCCTTCGTATGCGTTTGGATGCAAGTATAGGCAGAGCGCTCTCCGCCCGGAAGCCTCACGGATCACGATCGAACGCGGCCGTCGGCTTTGCTGCCTTCAGCTGAGTGCGCGCCAAATCTTGGGGCACACTTCCGAAGCTCGTCATCGCCTTCACGATCGCATTCGTTTTTTCTTCGCTCTCGAGCTCCTTGATCGTCGCATGAAGGGGAAGATCGCGCGCCACGCGCGGAAGCCAGGTTGGCGGATGCGGCGAATTCTTCAGCTCGGTCAGCACGGCGATGATTTCGAGCGCCCGCGCGCCGTGAAACATTGCGTCTGCGAGTTCGAAGAACTCGGGATCGTGTTGCAGCGTCTTCCGAGCCATTACGCGACTCTCCGCCGGCTCGACTTCATTCAAGAGGGCGTAGAGGTGTTTCGTCGCTTTTCGAGCGATCGGTTCGAGCGCAGCTCCGGTGGGCATTCGTGCAAGCCATGCCTGATGAAATTGCGCAGCGACGATCGGGCGTGGAGTCCTGATGGCGCGCTTCGTCAATTTGAACAGTGCGCCCTTCATCTCTTCATCGGTGGCTACGAGAGGATGCTCCTCGAGCCACGTCGAAAACAGTTTGCTCTTCGTCGACGTCCTCCATGTCGCGAGTGCGTCGGCGAGGCGAACACAAAGCGCGGCGTGCGGCGCCCTCGCGAGTTCTGCGAGCTTCTTGGCCGTCGCGGATGACGCCGTTTCGAGACTCTCGAGGAACGAGGGTTCGAGCGCGTCGTCTCCGAAGCAATCGTCAGAAGGATCGGGTTCGTCCTCGTCTTCCATCTGCGCACTCGTCCCATCGGAAGACGAGGCTGGCTCGGAGGTAGGACTCGTCGGCGACGCGGAAGAGCTGACGCTCGGCGTGCTCGACGACTTATCCACCGAGATCCATCGCGCAACAAGAATGGAACGGTGGTCGCCGTCGACGTTGACGAATTGCCACGACGCCATGACCCGAACGTGGTCGCCAAATTGGACCCGACCCTCCACGTCGTCGACCGAGTACCACACAGGAATGGTCGCCGTGCCGTCGTCGAGGAGAAACGAGGCGAGCACTTCCGTCTTGTCATCGCTGTCGAGCAGATGTTTTTCGCCAGGTTCGAACACCGCGTCTCCCATGAGGATGGAGTTAAACGTGACGCTCCGCGCCTCCTTCATGGCTCGCGCGGTACTTGGGAACGGAATGTTCTCTCCGAACATTGCGAGCGCAAGCGGGATGCCGACGCACGCGCCGACGATGATCCATTTTCGACGTAACCGGCGATTGCCCTTCGAACGCTCTTCTTGAAAGTCTTCGAACGTTCCGCCGGCCTCTAGGATCTCATTCGCATGCATACGATCGGATGCCCTACTCAACACGCCGCGCACGGTTCCACCGCAGCCCCGACACGTCGAATCGTGCTTGGTGACCTTCGCTCCGCAGTCGGAGCAAAAGTCGTCGTGGCGCATGATGCCGAAGACAAACCCGGCGACGAGCGTGAGTGCCCAGGTGGCGAAGAAGATGCGCAACCTTACCGTTTCGGTGAAGAGAGCGTGGATGGCGAAGCCCACGCCGATCGCAAGCGCCAGCCCAATGCCGATGCTCAAGAACGTGTAGTGCCTGACCATCGTGTCCGGGATCCGAAAGACGTTGCGGCCGTCGTTCCGGAGATCGCGTGTCTTGCGTGCGGCGTTTTTCGATGGTGTGAACGTCGCGTCGAGTGGCAATTCGGGGAGGACGAAGTCGGAGACCGCCGGCCAAGCTTCGACGGGAGGGATCGAAAGCCTGCGTCGAAGATCGTCCACGTCCTTCTCGAGTTCTTCGCAGGCCGCTCGAAAACAGGCCGCTTGATTCGTCTCGAGAAGCTTCTCGATGCGCCTCCGCTCACTCGCGCTCGCGCCGCGCGCAACCAATTGCGCTCCGAGCAAGAACGCCATCGCTTGTGGCGGAAGGTAGCCAACCTGTGAGGTCGACCACTCGGTCAACCCGTAGGTGCCGGCCTTGCGGTAGCGATACGTGTTGTTCGTCGTCAGAACGCCAAAGCCGAGAAAGATCGTCGTGAGGTCGGTGTTCTCTTCTTCGATCTGAACGACGTCTCCTTCGAGTTCGAAGTACGAGCGGTAGGCGTGCGCGATCTCATGACACATGGTGCCGACGATTCCGTCTTCGCTCTCGAGTTGTGCCGTGTTCGCTCCGAAGAGGCACGAATCGTCGTCGATTCCGGAGAACCACGCCGCCGCATCGCCATGCACCGCCTCCGATACCTCGTCTGGAATGTCGTCGGGATCGTGGAGCGTCACCACTGCATCGAGCTCGAGCCCGGCATAACGAAGGAGGCGCAAGCTCAGCGTGCGGACCCCGCGTTCGCTTGGCTCCCACGAGTCAGGAAAGTACCTCGGGCTCGGCTCGAGAAGAGGTGCGCGAACGAACGTCTCGAACCCGCGTTCCTCAATCAGCGAACCAAGGCGCGCGAGAAGATCGCCACGATCATGAGAAGACGGAAGCAGATCCATCGCCGTGCGCCTCTATATCTCCCTCTCGTCCGAGCACGCAACGAGCGGGCGAAATTTGATGGGTAGGTTAGCGTGATCACTAGGGCCTCGCCCTTCGCTCATTGATTCGCGCGCGGATGAAAAGGAGCGTTTCAATTCGGGAGAGCGCTCGGCGGACCTCCATGTCCTCGTGGGTGACTCCATCGCCGATCCCTTCAAGGGATCGAAGATTCACAATGGGTCTTGGTGCGATGTTCAAGAAGAGCCCTAGCAACGGTGGACTCGGAGTGTACGCGGTCGTTTCGGCCAAGAGCGACGCACTCGCGCTCGCTACCTGGTATGAAAATAAAGGGAGCTCAATGATCGACTCGTACGCGCTGCGATCACGTTCACTGAAAACTCATCGGACGCCGGTCGAGATGATTGCTCCGGCTAGGACCACATGAACTCCCTCACCCTGCGCAAGCTCGCCTTCGCTCTTCCATTCCTTTCTTTCGCATGCGAAGGCCAAGTCGACACCGCCGACCCTGCAATCGAAGATGCCGGTGCAAGTCCGAGCGTGCTGCTGACGGTCCCTCTTGCTCAGTTCGGCACCTTTTACGCTGCGGCGACGTGGGACTCGATCGGTCCCTGTTGCGCGGAGAACGCCTTCTCCTACAGCTCCAACTGGGACGCCCTTGCGAAGTCGCAGCAGTCCCAGATCAACGCGTATCTTTCGCGCCCGAATACGACGTACGACGCGCAGCGCGCGGCCGAGTGCATCGCGAACGTGCGCGCAGCGGCGGCGACATGCCACGACTACGCATCGATGACCTACCCGAACGCGTGTTGGCTCGTCGTTCACGGCTCCGTGCCGCTCGGCGGCGAGTGCCACGCGTTCGACGAGTGCGCGCAATCCGCCGGCACCTCGACGGACTGCACGCCTTTCCGCAACGATCCATACGGACCGCCGGGAAGATGCATTCGGTTTTCGCCCGCGAAGGAAGGCGACCCTTGCACGCCGCTTCTCGAGATTCATTTGCCCGAGACAGGAAACGAATTTCCACTCTGCGCTGTCGGTCTCGTTTGCAATCCCGGCACATCCACGTGCACCAAAGGCATTGCGATCGGAGAAGCGTGCGCGTTCCCGATACCGAAGACGGACAACTCCCATTTCCTCGAATGCGCCGCCGGCTCCTTCTGCGAGTTCACGGCGAAGACTTGTGTGCCGCAGCGACCTCTCGGAAGCGACTGCAAGACGGACCCGACGCACGCGTGCGCTGCAGGCCTCTACTGCGATGTCGATGGCGCTTCCAAGTGCGTGCCCCAGAAACATGCAGGCGAAACGTGCAGCCGAGCGAACCTCGCGACGCCGTGCGAGTCGGGCATTCGCTGCGATGAGCTCGCAGCGACTTGCAAGAAGAACGAAATCGGCGCGCGCGTCTGCCCGGGATTGAACTGAGCGATCGGTCGGCCCCTTTTGCGGAGCTTGCGGCGCTGGAGGCCGCGGGATGCGACGCTTCGCAAAAGCTTCATCGCGGAGGCGCTCGCCGGAGACGCCAATCTCTCGACGAGCGAGTGGTGGCGGAAGACCTGGGCGCTCGATGGCGAGATGACGCTCGTGTGGAGCGAAGCGGAAGCTCGACTCCAAGCACGCCTCCGTTTCGAGCTCTGTCG
>JAHFDV010000306.1 GCA_023248815.1 Myxococcales bacterium | reverse complement strand
ACGCCGGGGACGTCGAGCGTGACCATGTCGAGATCGTAACGACCGCTGGCTTTTTTCAACGGACGGAGTGGCGTCGGCATCGTACCGCCTCCGGAGGTCGCGATCGCTGCAGCCGTCTCTGCCGCGCGCTTCATTGCCTCCCACGAGAAGTCTTCGGTATAGGCGAATCCCGTCGCGTCACCGCGGACGACGCGCACGCCGAGCCCCATCGAAACGCCGCGTGAAGCCGTCTTCAAAATCCCCTCGTCGAAGACGAGGGCTCCACCGACGCGGTACTCGAAGAAGAGGTCGGCGTAGTCGCCCCCCTTCCCCAGCGCGAGCGCGATGAGCTTTTGGGCAAGCGTTGCGTCGATGGCGTGAGAGCCGCCTTCGACGAATGGCGCGCGATAGATGCTCGATTGGGTCATTGAACCATCGAGATTAGCGCAGTTTTTCTCCCAGGACGGGCCCTGAGGGTCCTGAGTAGTGATTGCGGCACACTTACCTACATTGCCGGTGCGATCCACTGGTAAATACCCGACGCAACACGGTATCCTTCAGATCCCTCGGGTTGGCATACTGCCTGCTCGAAACCTAAGGATCGCTCCGTGGCGTTGGACCGGGACAAGACACTTCAGTCCGCTGAAAAATTCGCGGAAAAGCGGAAGTGGGACAAAGCGATCCAGGAATATTCGAAGCTCGTTCAGGACGATCCTAACGACGCAAGAATTCTCCTCAAGCTCGGTGATGCCCAGGTCCATATCGGCGCTTATCCCGAAGCGGTCGCGACGTACGATCGCGCGGGTCGCTATTACGCGATGAACCCGAGCTCGGCGGGCAAGGCCATTGCGGTCTTCTTGCAGCTTCGTCAGATCATCCAGAAGCACGCACCGCACCTCGAAGAGCACTACGCGCACGTGCCTTTGCGCCTCGCAGACTGTTACATCGCGCGCGGTCTCCCGAGCGACGCGCTCGCAACGCTCGACGAGCTCGCGACACGCCTCTTGCGCGCCAAGCGTGAAGGCCAAGCCATCGAGGTCCTTCGCAAGATGGTTTCGGTGGATGCGTCGAATCCACTTCCGCACTTGAAGCTCGGCGAAACGCTCATTCGCGGCGGCGACGCAGACAGCGGCCTCGCGGAATTTGCGACGGCAGCAGCGCAGCTCGTTCGTCTCGGACATCGCGACTACGCGATCAAAGTTCTCGAGCGCTACCTCGGGCTCAAAACCGACGCGGCACAAGCGCGGATTGCGGCGGAGCTCTACCTCGAGCGCAATGCTCCGGGCGACGGCATGCAGGCGATCACGCGCCTCCAGATTTGTCTGCAAGCGAATCCGCGCGATCTCGACGCGCTCGCTCTTCTTGCGCGTGCCTTCGGGGCGATCGGTCATCATCAAAAGGGCATCGAAGTCAAAAAGGAGATGGCGCGCATCGCGAAGACCGATGGCCGCCTTCCCCTCTTTCATCAGCTCCTCATCGAGCTGAAGCGCCTCGCGCCTTACGACGACGAAGTGCTCGCGCTCGAAGAAGAGCCCAGCGAAGCGCGCGTCTCACTTCCTCCCGTGCGCGCGGCCTCTCCCGTGCCGCCCCGTGCCGCAGCGCGCCCCGAGCCGCAGGTCTACGAGCTTCCCGACGAAGACGATGCGATCGACGCGACGGACGACGCCGAAGTGCTCGAAGACTACGTCGAAGAGCTCGAAGAAGCGGATCTCTTGGACGAGAGCGTGAACTCGGGGCCTCGTCACAACACGACCGAGGAACACCCCGCGTTCGACGAGCTCGACGATCCGCTCGCTGCCGGGCCGACGACGATGCACGAGGCGTACGAAGACGAAGCGCGCGGCATGGTCCTCGCGCTCGAACGCGCCGAGCAGCTCCGCGGCCACGGCGATCCTTCGGGAGCGGCGCGCGAGATCCGCAAGTATCTCGAGATTCATCCCGGTGTGATCGATGCGCGCCTTCGTCTCGGTGAGCTCCTCATCGAAGCGAATCGCACGGACGAAGCGGTCGAGGAGCTCATCGAAGCCGCGTCTCTGCAGCTCGAAGCGATGGACGCGGACGGGGCAATGGCATCGCTCGAGACCGTGCTCGTCTTCGATCCCGTGAACGAACACGCGCGTGCGATCTTGGGCGAGCTCCAGGTTCGCCGTTCACAAGAGCCGCCTCCCGTTGCGCTCGCCGCGTACGAGCTCGAACCCGAGCTCGCTTCCGAAGAGCCTCCGATGATCGGCGCGACGGAAGAGATCTCGACGGCTCGCGAGAGCGACGTCGATGTCCGCCCCGAAGATCCGAGCCTCCGCACTCGTGTCGATCGCCCGGCCTTCGACGACGACGACTTCGGGATCCCTGCCCCCTTCGCGAGCGAACCCGAAGATCAGTTCGAAGTGTCGACGAAGTCGACGAGCCTCGCCGAGCTCCGCGAGTCGGCGCGCCCCGGTTCCAATCTCGAAGAGGCGCTGGACGAGGCCGAGTTCTTCGCGTCGCGCGGCCTCGTGAACGACGCGCGCACGATCTTGCGCGAGCAGCTCGCACTGCATCCGAATCATCCGCTCATCGGCGAGCGCCTAGAAGAGCTCGATGCGCTCGAAAGCGACGGGCATCAAAGCTCGGGAACGCGCAGCGTTCCGCGCGAAGACGAAGAAGACCATTCGTTCGACATCGCCGCCTCGCTCGATTCGCTCGAGACGCTCCACGAAGCTGCGCCGCCGCAGCAGTCGATGAGCGCGACCAATCAGATCGATGCGGACGAGGTCTTCCGGCAGTTCAAGGAAGGCATCTCGAAGCAGATCTCCGTCGACGACGCGCAGACGCGATACGACCTCGGCCTCACCTACAAAGAGATGGGTCTCTTCGACGACGCGATCCGCGAGTTCGGATACGCGAGCCGCGACGCGTCACGCGCGGCGAACTGCGAATGGCTCATCGGAACCATTCACATGCTGCAGGGCAATCTCGTCGCGGCGACCGAAGCCTTCCAGCGCGGCCTTGCTTCCGAAGAACGCCGCAGCGACGACGAGATCGTCCTCAACTACGACCTCGGCCTCGCGTTCGTGGCGCGAAAGATGGCTCGCGAAGCCCTCCGCTGCTTCCAGGTCGTCGCCTCACGTGAACCCGACTACCGTGACGTCGCCGAGCACATCCGTCGCCTCACGCGCATCGACTCGATGCGACCCTCGGCGAAGTCTTCGCAGGCAAGCGCCGATGAAGAGTTCGATCGCGCGTTCGAAGACTTGCTGGGCGAAAAGAAGTCCGGCTCACGTCGCTGAGAGCGGCGAGAGTCGCGCGGTCAAGGCTCCGCGATCGCGAGCAACGCATCGCGAAAGCGCTTCGCTTCTTCGCTCTTCGGTGAAAGGCGCGTCGCTGCTTCTCTCAGCGAATGCTCGCGCGCAAGGAGCGTCTCCGCATAAGCGCGCTCGAGCTCGCGGATGATCTCTTCGGAGACTCCGCGGCGCTCGAGGCCGATGCGATTGATGCCGCGAGGACGCGCGCGATCGCCTTGCGCGATCACGAATGGCGGCACGGGTCGCTCGACCATCGCGCCTCCTGCGACGAATGCTCCTTCACCGATGCGCACGTGCTGCGCGATGGCGGCGAGCCCTCCGAAGTTCACGTGATCTTCGACGACGACGTGCCCTGCAATCTGGACGCCGTTGGCAACGGTCACGTTCGAGCCGACCGTCGCATCGTGCGCGACGTGAGCGCTGACCATGAAGAGACAGTCATCGCCGATGCGCGTCTCTTCGAGGCCCGGGTGAATCGTGACGTGCTCGCGAAACGTGTTGCGCGCGCCGATGACGAGCCGGCCTTCTTTCTCGATGCGGCGAACTTGCGGCGCCATCCCGATGACCGCGAACGGGTAGAAGATATTTCCTTCGCCGAGCGTGGTGTCTCCGTCGATGACGACATGCGAGACGAGCTTCGTTCCGCGTCCGAGCACGACCTTTGGACCGACCACGCAAAAGGGTCCGATGAAGACGTCACGCTCGAGCCTTGCGAGCGGATCGACCATGGCCGAGGGATGAATCGTTCGCGCGAAACCGTCGGCGCCGCTCAACGAGACCTCGGCGGGATGTCTTCGTCATCTGCAGGAATCGCAATTTTGTCGTCGTCGCGGAATGCTTTGGCGGTGGCACGAAGCCACTCGGCACGCGGGCGCGCAGGGTAACCCGCGTAGACGGTGCCCGCTGGTACGTCGCCGATGACGCCGCTCTTCGCCGCAATCTCGACGTTGTCACCGATGACGACGTGGTCAGCGATGCCTGCTTGCCCGCCGATCTTCACGTGGTCGCCGATGCGCGTCGAGCCGGCGACCCCGGACTGCGCAGCGATGAACACGCGCCTGCCGATGACGACGTTGTGCCCGATGTGGCACTGCGCGTCGATCTTTGTGCCCTCACCGATGCGCGTCGGCGAAAGCACGCCCGCGTCGACCGTCGAGAGTGCGCCGATGCTCACGTCGTTCTCGATGACGACACCGCCGAGATGAGGCACGTCCAAGGTCTCGCCGCTCATCATCCGGACAAACCCGAAACCGCGCGCGCCGATCACTGCGCCATGGCCGATCGTCACGCGGTCGCCGATGCGCACGCCACGTTCGATGACGACGTTCTTTCCGATTTTCACGTCGACGCCGAGCTCGGGTTCGGGAAGCGGATCGATCGCGCGCTCGAGCAATCTCGCGAGTACGAGCGGGGCCGCTGGGTGATGAAGAGCAGGGCGGCCTTTCGTCGAGAGCTCACCTGAAACGAGGAGGGAGACGCCGTCCGGGAGCTCTCCGCGCGGGGAACGAAAAAGCGGGACCAGCACCGATGGATCGGCCGTTCCCGCTTCTTTCAGAGTGCCCGATGGTCCGAGACCACCGGCTTCTTCCAGCGAACCCGCTTCCTCCAGAGAACAAAGTGCGGTGATCTCACGCTCCCCAATCGCCGCGCTCAATCGTCCGCCGAACTCCTCGACGATGGCGGAGAGCAGGATCGGAGCGATCCGAATCACTTACCCTTCTGCTTGTTGTACTCCTGGATGCAGCGATCCGTGATGTCGAGCGAGTCGGTCACGTAGGGGACCGCGCTGCGATCGATGATCATGTCGTACTTCTCTTGTGCGGCGAAGCGCTTCACGAGGCCTTGCACCTTCTCGATGATCGGATCGTTCAGCTCGCGCTCTTTCTTCTCGAGCTCGCGGTTGTATTCGACGAAGACTTGCTGGAGCTCCATCATCGCCTTTTGCCATTCTTCTTGGCGCTTCTGGAGGGCGTCCTTGGCGAGCATCTTCGCCTGCTTCTCGAGCTCTTCGCGCTGCTTCACGAGATCCGTCTGCTTCTTGTTCAGCTCATTTTGGCGGCTCTCGAAGAGCTTCTTCACCGTCGCCTGCGCGCGCATTCCGTCTTCGGTCTGAGCCACTGCCCGACGAAGGTCGATGACGGCGATGCGGCTCTGAGCCAGCGCGTCCTTCGAAACGAGGGAAAGGACGGCAAATACGATGCCGAGGACCGCTGTACGGAGAAAAGTCATGCGGCTCGGGGTAGCCAAAGAGGGCCACTCGGTCAAGGAAAAGAGCTCTCCCGGGCCGATTCGTTGCGCTAGGTTACGGCCGTGAATCGCTCCTCCAAGCCTGCAAAACCTGCCCTTTCACACGTGGACGCGAAGGGTCACGTGCACATGGTGGCGATCGACGCGAAGGCGATCACGAAGCGCTCGGCCTCGGCGGTCGCGTTCGTCAGTTGCAGCACGGACGCTCTCCTCGCGATCGCCACTGCCAAAAAGGGCGATGTCCTCGCGACCGTTCGCATCGCGGCGATCCAAGCCGCCAAACAGACCTCTTCTCTCATTCCTCTCTGCCACCCGATTCCCTTGACCCATGTCGCCATCGACCTCGACATCGAGGCGAATGGGGTGCGCATCACCGCACGCGCCGAGTCGACGGATCGCACGGGCGTCGAGATGGAAGCACTGACGGCCGCGAGCGTCGGCGCTTTGACCTTCTACGACATGCTGAAGGCCGTCGATCGTTCGATGACGTTCGAGGTCGGTCTCGTCGAAAAAAGTGGCGGCCAAAGCGGCGACTTCAGCCGCTCACCGAAGAGAGCGAGAGCGAGAACGAAGCTCTCGAGTCGCAAATGATCTTTGCCGTGCGAGAAGAGGCGCTCTCGCTGGACGAGGTCGTGCGCGCAGTATCCCACTCGGGTGCGGGGGCGGTCGCGACGTTCGTCGGTGTCGTGCGTGATCACAACGAGGGTCACGCCGTGACGTTGCTCGAGTATCAGGCGTACGTTCCCATGGCCGTGAAGGAGATGAAGCTCATCGCGGAAGAGATCGCCCTCGCCTCTCCCGGGGTCCGTATCGCCGCCATTCATCGAACCGGAAAGCTCGTCGTCGGTGACGCCGCGATCGTATGCGCAGCGAGCGCCCCGCATCGTGGCGAAGCGTTCGCTGCGTGTCGAAAGCTCATCGACGAGATTAAATCGCGCGTCCCGATTTGGAAGCGCGAATTCGGTCCCGATGGCGCCGCGTGGATCGGCTGGACGGACGCGCGATGCGTCGTCCACGATCACCACTGAGCGCTTCTACTCCATGATTGGCTCTACTTCGTGACCGGTCCAGGGCCAGGGCCCGCGTCGGTCGCCGCATCTTCATCGACGCTCGCGTCTTCCGCTGGACCGCCATCTTGGTCGCCCGCATCGACATCGGCATCTACCGTGGACACGTCGGCCGGTCCCGCATCCTCGTCCGGCGGTTCGTAGGGCATGCCGCCCATCGTTTCTTGGTAGTCGTCGTCACGCGTCGCCGTATTTTGTTCCGCGAGACTGTCCGTGCCGACCGTGCACCCGGTCAGTGCGAGCGGAACCGCGAGGCTTGCGGCGACCATGAGCGACGAGCGTCTCCGCAAAAGCGCCACTGCCGAGACGATCGACGAGTCGCTGAAGACGATGCGCCCATCGCGATCGGAGATGTAGCGAACGCAGAGCTCACCGCCTTCGCGCGTCGCAAGGAGCTCCTTCGCCTCGGCTTCTTTCATACCGCTCACGTCGCGCACGACCTTCTTGCAGTCTCCGCAGAAGCGACCTTTGTCGACGACGGTCATCTTCTGCCAGTCGAGATTGCACTTGAAGGAGACGGGAAAATCACTCGTTTTCATGGCGCGTTCCTCCTGATTACTTCGTGATGGGTCCGGGGCCTGCATCGATCACCGAGCCAGCATCTTCGTCGGTATCGGCGTCTTCAGCCGGCCCAGCATCGACGTCGGCGTCCTCATCACGTC
>JAHFDV010000305.1 GCA_023248815.1 Myxococcales bacterium | reverse complement strand
ATCGAAGGAGACTTCGCGACCACGAAGCGCCACGTCTTCGAACTCGCGAAGGAGAAGATTTGCGCCGAGCTTGACCGGTTCCATGCCACGTCGTACCTACCTCGGGTCCTCATGGGAATGAAATACGAAGTTCGTACGGGCGCAGAGCAGGCTCCAGTCGTGGTGGACGTCGGAGAGCCGAAGGGCACCGAGGTACGCGCAAAGATCGGCGAAAAGGAGCTCGTTGCAGACGTCGCCCGCGCAGGGTCGCAACGCTCGTACATCATCGATGGCTACGTCGTCGATCCGACGCGAACGCGCCTTCGCCCCACCGTCGCGAATGAACGCGCATCTCTCGGCGGCGGACGATTGGCCGGCAAGGTCGAGAAGGTCGTGAAGAGTCCGATGCCGGGTCGAATCGTGAAAATCAACGTCAAAGCGGGCGATTCGGTCGAGCCGGGAACATCGCTCCTCGTCGTCGAGGCGATGAAAATGGAGAACGAAGTGCGCGCAAAAGCAGCGGGCACGGTCGCCGACGTGCACGTCACGGTCGGGCAAGCCGTCGAGGCGAGCGCCAAATTGCTTTCGTTCCAGTAAAGAAACGATTTCGTGTAGGCTTCCGGGCGCATGGAACGGCCCACGCAAGAGGCGAGCGAGAACTTCCTCTTCCATCTCTACCGCGGGACGGAGCTCCTCGGAGACAACCGAATCCAGGAAGCGAAGGAAGAGATCGAGCGCGCGCACGCCCTGCAGCCGCAAGACTTCAACGTTCGCGATCTCCTCGCTGCGCTCTACTTTCGTCTCGGCTCCTTCGACCGCGCCCTCGCGATATATCAGGCGCTGGTTCAAGACGTCCCAGAGCAGGCCAACCTTCACTTGAATCTCGGACTCGCGCGGTTCCGCATGGGCGACATCGAAGAGGCGAGGCGCTCGTTCGAACGCGCACTCGATCTCGATCCCTCGAATCGCCGCACCTATGGCTATCTCGGGGTCGCGCTCGAGCGCCTCGGTCACGCCGACGAAGCGCGCGTCGCTTTCGAGCGCGGAGGTCAAGAAGCGCTCGCGCGTCGACTGAGCGTGAACGGAGACGAGAATCAACTCGAGGCGCAAGCGATCGATTCACGTACGGCAGGCCTCGAGCTTCCCGAGCCGTTCGAGACGAAGACGCCCATTCGCACCGAAGACTCCGCACGTACGCTCGCACCGCGCGCCTCGCGTGAAGACAATCACTTCGACCCTCCGACGCTGATCGGCACGCATTCCGTGCCTTCTTTGCCGAGTGGCGCGCTCACCTTGGGGACGCTCTCGAGCAACCACGGTGACCTTCCGATGACGCGCGGGTTCACGCTCACGCTGAGTGAAACGCCGGTGAAGATGCAATACGCGGTGCGCGCAGAATCGGTGCGCGCCATCGCGGGAACGGTCCACACGACGAGTCTCGATCGCAAGTATCGGACGTCTTCGAACGTCGAGCTTCTCGGCGGCGCCTTCGCACGGATGCTCCAAATGGAAGGGGAAGGGGAGCTCGTGCTCGCCGCGCGTCATGCGCATTCGCTCGTGCACATCGAGCTCGCCGAAGAGTCGATGTTCATGCGCGAAGAAGCGCTCGTCGCGTTCGACTTCTCGTTCCCATACGTCAGCGGCAAGCTCGCGCGCGGCGAAGAAGAGCCCGTCTACCTCGTTCAGCTGAAAGGATCGGGCGACGTGCTTCTGGAAGTGCGCGGCGGCCTCCGCGCCTTTTCCGTCACCGAACAACGCTCGATTTTCGTACAGGCAGACGACCTCCTCGGATGGACGGATCGCCTCGTTCCCCAGCTCGTCGAACCAGCGGATGCGCCTGGCGGCAAACGCGGTCTCGTGTCGTTCGCAGGGACGGGCACGGTCTTCATCGTGAGGCACGACGCGTGAACCAGCGACGCCCGTTGATGGCGGATGCGCTGAACATCCCGAACCTTCTCACGTTCGGTCGCGTGCTCATGATCCCCGTGTTCCTGTTCTTCCTCGCGAAGGACACGAAGATTTCAGGCTTTTGGGCCGGAGTCGTATTCACTCTCGCAGCGCTGACAGACGCGCTCGACGGTTTTCTCGCGCGGAAGCTAGGCGTCGAAAGTGTGCTCGGAAAGTTGCTCGATCCTCTTGCCGACAAGCTGATGGTCATGGCGTCGCTCGTCTGGCTCGTGCATCTCGGTCGCGTCGAGTCGTGGGTCGTCATCCTCCTTCTCGCGCGCGAGTTCAGCATCACTGCGCTTCGCAGCGTCGCAGCGAGCGAGGGTGTCATCATCAGCGCCGGGCAAGATGGCAAGGTGAAGACCGCGCTCCAGATGATCGGAATCATTGCGCTCGTCGTCGGCTACAAGTTCCACCTTTCGTACATCGGTATCGATCTCGGGGAGGTCAACCTCCTCCACGTCGGCGAGATCCTCCTCTACCTGTCACTCGTCTTCTCGGTCGCGAGCGCTGCGCAGTATGCGGGCCTCTTCGGTGAAGCGGTTCGCGTACGTGATGCGAAGCGCACGGTCGACGGAGACTCGTGACCGAGCCCGTGCATCGTGGCGCCGTGCGCGCCGCGTCGACCGCGCTTTCGCTCGCGCTCCTTTTGGCATTGGCGACCTTCTTGGTCCCTTATCTGCCTTTTCAGGACTTGCCTGCGCACGGCGGACTCATCGCGCTGCGCGAACGCCTCCGCCACGCCGGATCCGAGAGCGCTTTTTACGTGCTCGACGAGCAGCTGAATCCGTACTTCGTCTTTCGCGTAACGGGGGATTTGCTCGCGCGCGTCTTGGGACCCGTCGGTGCCGTTCGCGTGCTCGGCTTCTTGCCCGTCGTCCTGATTCCCTTCGCATTGGCAAAAGCAGATCAGCGAGTCTCGGGAGTTCTCCGCACCGAGGCACTGGCGATCGGGCTACTCGTGGCGCTCGGGTTCATGACACTGATGGGCTTCGCGAGCTTTCTCCTCGCGATGGCGTTCTACACATTCCTCGTTGGTCTTTCGTTGACCGAGCTCGAGAGGAGCGAAGACGAAGGAGCCACCGCTAGCAACGGCGCATGGAAGCGTCGCGCGTCCTTGGCGGCGCTCACGGCGGCTCTCGTGCTCGTTCACGGACACGCGTTCCTGCTCCTCGGCTTGACGCTCGCTTGTTTCTTCTTCGCGAGGCCGAACCGGCGCGCAGCGAAGCATTTGTTTTTGACGCTCGCCCCCGCTGCGCTCTTCGCACTCTTCTTGTTCGTTCGCCAAAACCTAACGATCGCGCCCGCCGCCGCCGCAAAGATTCCTTACGCGCCGCTCGGCACGCGTTTTCAAGGTCCGCTGGCGAAGCTCGGCTTGCTCGCAACGCCGACGCTCTTTTCACGTTTCGGCATCGATGCGCTCATCGCGCTCACCCTCGTCGTTTACGCAGCAGCGATCGTGTTCGTGGCTTCGCGCAACTTTCGTAGCGGGACCCTGCGCCAGCGTCGCCTCCTCATCGCGATCGGAGCTTTTTCGCTGCTTTTCGTGGGTCTCCCGCATTCGATTGGATGGTTCGGTTTCGTCGACGGCCGCTTGCTCATGCCGATCATCTTTCTCGTCGTCTTGCTTCGCGGCTCCGTGATCGATGGGGGAGCACGCGCTTCGGGCGCTCGCGATTCGAGTCTGGTCCAGAAGGGGCTCCTCCACTTCGAACACGCGGCGCCCTTCTTCGCCCTGATCCAAGCCGTGGTCGTCGTGGTGGCAACGTTTCTCTTCCAAACGGAAGCTCGCGAGTTTTCGACGGTTGCCCATCTCGTCCCGGCAGATGCACGGCTGCTCTATCTACCGTTTCGCTCCGAGAGTCGCTTCGTGACCGGTCACCCGTTTCTTCACTACGACAAGCTGATCCTTGCCGAGCACCCGCTCGTCGTGAGTCAGTTTTGGTGGCACCAAGGCACGGGGATCTATCCGACGGAAAAGAGCCCTGCGATTGCCATCCCCCGAAATTACCTCGAACTCGACCAGGGAAAGCCTCATTGGGATCGCATGGCTTTGGACTCCTGGACCCACGTCCTCGTCCGGGGCAGCGACTCGGTCCCCGAGCAGGCCCATTTAATCCTCCAAAGTGGTGATTTTCGCCTCTATTCACGAGTTGCCGAGGCACGAAACTAGCGGCATAGTGCGCGCCTCATGCGCATCGTAACTTTCGGAGTTGGTTATGTCGGTCTCGTCACCGGCACTGGGCTCGCCGAGCTCGGTCACGAGGTTCTCTGTATCGACATCGATCCGGCGAAGATTCGCGCGCTCGAAGACGGAGTGATTCCGATCTACGAGCCGGGCTTGCCAGACCTCGTGCGCCGCAACGTGCGCAGCTCGCGCTTGAAGTTCTCGAGCACGATGGTCGCGCCCTTCGAAGAGTCCGACTTCTACTTCATCGCGGTCGGCACGCCTTCCGCCGACGACGGCTCTGCCGATCTTCGCGCGGTGATGTCCGCAACGGATGACATTGCGCGTCTCGCAAAAAAGGGCGGCATCGTCGTCGTGAAGAGCACCGTGCCCGTGGGAACGGGAGACGAAGTGCAAGCGCGCCTCAACGAGAAGCGTCCCGGCGTCTTCGAAGTCGCATCGAATCCCGAGTTCCTCAAAGAGGGCGCGGCCGTGAACGACTTCTTCCGTCCCGATCGCATCGTCATCGGTACGCGTAGCGATCGCGCGCGCCAATCGCTTCGTGCGCTCTACAAGCCGCTTCAGCTTTCGGGAGAGCGCTTCGTCGTCACCGATCCGCGTTCGGCCGAGCTCATCAAATACGCCTCCAACACGATGCTCGCGATCCGCGTCTCGTTCATGAACGAGCTCTCGCGTCTCTGTGAAGCCTCCGGGGCCGACATCCACTCCGTGCGTCTCGGCATGGGAACGGATACGCGCATCGGCAATCGCTTCCTCTACGCAGGTCCCGGTTACGGCGGCTCGTGCTTCCCCAAGGACGTGAAGGCGCTCATTCAGCTCGGCAAGAAGTACAACCTGCCCCTATTGCTCTCCGACGCCGCAGAGCGTGCGAACGAAGCCCAAGGAGACTTCCTCATCGAGCTCCTCGAGAAGCGCCTCGGCGATCTCTCCGGAAAGACGATCGCGCTTTGGGGACTTGCCTTCAAGCCCGAGACCGACGACATCCGTGACTCGCCGGCTCTTCGTCTCGCGAAAGATCTCATCGCGCGCGGCGCGAAGGTCCGCGGTCATGATCCCGAAGGTGGACCCAACTTCAAAAAGGCCGTCCCCGAAGTCACCGTTACCGATCGCGAATACGACGCGGTCGATGGCGCGGAAGCGGTCGTCCTCGTCACCGAGTGGCGCAGCTATCGCGTCCCGAACTTCGTGGAGCTCAAAAAGCGCATGAAGGCAGGTCCTGAAGGCGGTCTCCTCTTCGACGCGCGCAACGTCTGGAACGGCGCGGAGATTCAGGAAGAGGGCTTCCGCTATCAAGGCATCGGCGTCGGCAAAGTGCGCCCCACGGATGCCTCGAGCCGCGCGCTCGTCTGAGCGTTCGAGAGACCATGAGTAAAGTCATCGTGACGGGCGGAGTCGGGTTCATCGGCTCCCATCTCTCCCGCGCACTCCTTCTCGCCGGGCATCGCGTCGTCATCATCGACGACTTCTCGGATGCGCCTTATCCGCGCGCGTCCAAAGAAGAGAACCAGCGCGACCTCGAAAAAGAGTTCGGCGAAAAGGTGTCGGTGCAGCGCATCTCGGTGACCGACGTCGAAGCGATGCGTCCTCACTTCGAAGGCGCAGAGACGGTGTTCCATCTCGCGGGACTCGCGGGCGTGCGACCCTCCTTTTTGGATCCGGCACGCTATGCGCGCGTGAATGTCGAAGGCACGGCCAACGTGTTCGAGCTCGCAGACGCGTGCAAGGCCACGAAGCTGCTCTTTGCCTCGAGCTCTTCGGTCTACGGCAATTCGACGCCGTTGCCCGCTTCCGAGGCATCCCCCTGCATCTCGCCCGAGTCTCCGTACGCCGCTTCCAAACGCGGCGCCGAGCTCGTCACGCTGGCGCTCGCACGTCGTGCGGTAGGCCTCGCGTGCGTCGGGTTGCGCTTCTTCACGGTGTATGGTCCGAAGCAACGCCCCGAGATGGCGATCTCGTCGTTCACGCGCGCAGCTCTCGCGGGTGAAGAAGTGACGCTCTTCGGCGACGGCTCGATGCGCCGCGACTTCACTCACGTCGACGACATCGTGCGCGGCATTCTCGCGATTCACGCGCACGCAAAGCCCGGCTTCGACGTCTTCAATCTCGGCTCGGGCGCTCCCGTCGATCTCACCACGATGATCTCCGGGATCGAAAACGCGACCGGAAAAACGCTGCGCTACAAGGTTGCGCCGGTTCCCCTCGGCGACGTCGATGCTACCTTTGCCGACGTTTCGAAGGCCAAAGAGCTCGCAGGGTGGGCTCCGCAGATGAAACTCGAAGACGGCCTCAAGACCGTCGCCGACTGGCTTCGCGCACGCAGCTGAGACTTCTTTCGAAGCCCAGCGCTTGCCTCACACCGTGAGGATTTCGTGACCGTCTTTGGTGACGAGAATCGTGTGCTCGAATTGCGCGGAGAGGCTTCCATCTGCCGTCACGACGGTCCAGCCGTCGTCGAGAATGCGCACTTCGGCGCGTCCGAGGTTCACCATGGGTTCGACGGTGATCGCCATTCCCGCGCGGAGGCGAAGTCCCGAACCTTTTTGCCCGACATGGGGCACGTGCGGATCGAGGTGCATTTTTCGGCCGATTCCATGACCACCGAAATCGCGAACGACGCTGCAGCCGTGCTTCTTTGCGAGCTCTTCGACCGCAGCGCCGATGTCTCCGAGACGAGCGCCTTCGCGCACCACTGCGATTCCCGCGTCGCGGCAGGCCTTTGCGATTTCGGTGAGACGGCGCGCGTCGAGTGAGGGATTGCCAACGAGGATCGTCATCGAGCAGTCACCGTGAAAGCCGCCGAGGTTCGTCGTGACGTCGACGTTGACGATGTCCCCGTCGGCGAGGACGGTCTTCTTGTCGGGAATGCCATGACAGACGACGTCGTTGCGGCTCGTGCAAACGCTTCCGGGAAAGCCGTGATAGCCGAGCTGCGCGGGGGTGCCGCCCTCTATCTTCGTGTGCTCACGAACCCACTCGTCGATCTGAGCAGTGGAGACACCGGGGACTACCTTCGCCGCGATGTGTTGCAACGTTCTCGCCGCCGAACGGCCCGCAAGCCGCATCTTTTCGATGTCGCTCGCGCTGAGGATCTCGATCGCCATGGCAATGGCGTAGCGAATAAATGG
>JAHFDV010000727.1 GCA_023248815.1 Myxococcales bacterium | reverse complement strand
CTTCGCGCTCGTCGGTGGCCTCGCGCACGGAGCAACGCATGTCATCTTCGAAGGGAGCCTCGACACGCCGACCCCTGCGCGCCCGTACGAGATCATGGAGAAGTACGGCGTCACGAAGATGTTCACCGCGCCGACCGCGCTTCGCATGATGCGTCGCGCAGGAGACGCCCATCTCGAAGGCAAAGACGTCTCGAAGCTCGCGCTGGTATCGCTCGTCGGCGAGCCGCTCGATCCGGATACGTGGTTTTGGACGCGTGATGCGTTGGGGAAGGGAAAGCTCTTCGTCAACAACACCTACGGGCAGACGGAGACGGGCACGGCGTGGTCGAGCTGCATGATTGGCCTCACGCCGGCGCGTCCAGGAAGCTGTGGGCACGCATTACCCGGGTATGTTGCACGTATTTTGCGCGAAGACGGGACCGAAGCCGAACGTGGCGAGCTCGGCGCGCTGACGCTCGCGGCGCCTTTTCCTTGTCTCGCGCGGACCGTATGGGGCGATCACGAGCGCTACGTCGAAAACTATCTCCGCCAGTTCCCGGGACACTACATGGCGAGCGACGCCGCGCTCATCGACCAGGACGGGCAGCTCTGGGTGACGGGACGCCTCGACGACGTGATCAATGTCGCCGGTCACCGCATCGGAACGATGGAGCTCGAAGCGGCGTTGCTCACTCACAAGGCCGTATCGGAAGCGGCCGTCGTCACCGAGGCCGACGAAGTGAAAGGCACCGTACCGGTTGCGTTCGTCGTGCCGCGCGCAGGATTCGAAGATTCCAAACAGCTACAAAGCGAGCTCTCGAAGGCGATCGTCGATGCCGTCGGCGCGATCGCGCGACCTTCGCGAGTCGTCGTCGTCTCGACCGTTCCGCGAACGCGAAGCGGAAAAATCATGAGACGCGTGCTGCGCGACTTGGCCCATGGCGAAGAGCCACAGGGCGACCTCACGAGCCTCGAGAATCCGGATGCAATCGAGCTCGTGCGCGCGAAGCTCGCCGCAGGGTAAGCTCCAGCGGACGATGAAACCGCTCACCAAAGAATTCGCCGCTCACTTCGCCGAAGAATGGATCGCTTCTTGGAACGCGCATGATCTCGCGCGCGTGCTCTCGCACTACGAAGACGACTTCGAGATGGCCTCGCTGCGCATCGTCGACATCGGAGGCGAGCCTTCGGGCGTGCTGAAAGGAAAAGAGAAAATCGGCGCTTATTGGAAAAAGGCGCTCGAGATCATTCCCGATCTTCGGTTCGATCTCACGGGCGTGCTCGTCGGCGCGAGGAGTGTCGCCGTCCACTACCGCAATCAAAAAGGTGGCGAAGCCGTCGAGTTGTTCGAGATCGGCGAGAGCGGAAAAGTAGTGCGCGCTGCAGCTCACTACGCGTGAGCTTACGTACGACGTAAGCACCTCGGCGCAATGATCGAGCTCGTTTCGTGGTTCCCTCTCTGCATGTCCCGCATTTCTAGCTCAGCTTTTTCTCGCGTCCTTCTTCCACTCGTCGTCACCGGCGCAGCCTTCGTCACGGGCGCGATCATCGTCGCGTGCGACGGCGACGACACGGTGCCGAACAACGGCGGTGTCGATGCGAACGTCGCGCTCGATACGGGAGCGACAGCCGACTCGGGCGATCTCGACTCAGCGACGGAGGAAGATGCGCCGAGTCCCGTCGACAGTGGAATCGATGCGCCGAGTACTGCAGATGCCGCGGACGCTGCGCCTCCCTTGAACGCACTCTTCGCGCACATCGGCGGCAAGCTCGTTTCCATCGACGTCACGACGGGCGCGCTGACGGAAGTCGGTGCGACGGGGCAGACCTACCTCGTGATGGCGTGGGATGCGACGGCGAAGGTCGCCCGCGTCGTTCTCGATCCGTACTCGACGCAAAACGGCGTGGCGCTGCCAAAGCTCGGCACGCTCAATCTTTGCACGGGCGTCACCACGGCTTCGGGCGTCGTCGCGACGTTGGGCGGCGCGCAAGTCCGAAGGCAAGAGGCGCTGGCGCAAGAGCCATCGACGGGCACCTGGTACACGACGTATGGCGCGACGGGCACGGGAGTCGCCAACGAATTTCTCAGCCAAGCGAATGGGAAGCTCGACATCGCGACCGGCATCATCACGGAGAGCGGCAAGCACCAGACGCTCCAAGACGATGGCGATCAATTGCTCTTCATCAACGGCGTGCTCCACCTCATGGACATCGCCCAGACGTCGAGCGGCGGCACGATCTACACGATCAACCAGACGACGGGAGCCGCGACGAAGGTGTCCGACCCTGGGCCGAACGTGCTCCGTCTCGCGTTCGATCCGACACGCAA
>JAHFDV010000304.1 GCA_023248815.1 Myxococcales bacterium | reverse complement strand
GCAAAGACCACGGGAAGTGAATCACCGCCTTCGCCGAAGACGGCTGGCTCGAGGCGCGCGCGCACGAGGGCGGCGGCACGTTCGGCGAGGTCGCGAGCGGCTGCGTGGTTCTCGGCACGCGCGTGGACCTTCACCTCGATCTCGGGAACGTGCGCGCGATACCCGATCGTCACGCCAGGAAAGGCGCTCTCGATGCCGGCGAGTTTTTCGCCGACGGCGCTTTCTGAGATCCCGAACGTCGAGAGGCGTACCTGATACGTGTCGTTCGTTGCGAGGCTGCGAATCCGCGGAAGGATCTCGTTCTCGAACATCGGCTTCATTTCGCGCGGCACGCCCGGCGTGAAGAAAGCCAGCGCGCGAGAGAGTCGCACGGCGAAGCCCGGCGCCGTTCCGTTCGGATTCGGCAAAATTTCTGCGCCTTCGGGGAAGTCCGCCTGCTTCTCGTTCGAAGGCGTCATCGTTCGTTGGAAGCGTTCGAATCGGCGGCGAATGGCATCGAGCGACGCGTTGTCGCGCACGAGACGTTTGCCGAGCGCGGTCGCCACGGCATCCGTCGTGAGATCGTCCGTCGTCGGCCCGAGGCCGCCCGTGCAAATGAGCACGTCCGTGCTCCTCCCCAAACGTTCGAGCGCTTCGATGATGCGACCCTTGTGATCGTCGATCGTGACGACCTCCGTCACGTCGAATCCTTGCGCGACGAGCGCCTCGCCGAGCCATGTAGCATTGGTGTTCACGAGCTCGCCGCGGGTGAGCTCGGTGCCGATCGAAAGGATGACCGCCATGGGGGCAAAAGCCTATGCGCGAACCTTTGGGCACGAAATGGGGAACCGGCTAGTGCATTTCGAATTGGTGGTACTCTTCGAAGTCATGCGGCCGCCCCGGTTTTCGGCGCTTTTCGTGCTCCTCGTGGCAGGTTTTTCTGCGCGTGAAGCGAGCGCACAGGATTTCGATCCGCACGGACGACGTCGCCCCAAACCGCCGACGCACAAGCCCAATCCCGGCAATCCACCCACGGGCAAAAAGCCGCCAGCCGGCACGGACACGCCAGGCAAAGAGCATGGCGACGCGGCGCAGCTCATCGATCGCTATACCAAAATCGTTCTCGCGCAGCCGGGAGCGACATTCCCTTTGCAGCGCCTCACGCAGCTCTATCGTGAGCGCGACGGGAACATCAAAGCGCTCCTCGTCGACTTCGAGCAGCGCGCGGGGGCGACATCGCCCGAGCAGTACGCGGCCGCCGTGACGCTCGCCGGGCTCTATCGCGTCGACGGCCGGATGGACGAAGCCACGAAGACCTACGAGCGCGCGATCACGCTCAAGCCGAACGATCCGTCGGCGATGCTCTCCCTGGCGCGTCTCTATCAAGATCGCGGTGAGACGAAGGATGCGAAGAAGAGTTACGAGCAGGCGCTTCCCCACCAGAGCGTCCCGGCCGATCGCGAACAAACGCTTCGCGCGTTGATGTCTCTCTCGCTCGACGAAAAAGATTGGGCGGCAGCCAAAGGCTTCCACAAGGAGCTCGTGAAACTTCAGCCGACGAGTCTCTTCGTGCGTGCCGAGCTCGGAAAGGAGCTATTTTCTCGCGCAGAATACGAGCGCTCCGAGAGCGAATTCCGCGAGGTCGTTCAAGCTTCGCAGGGTGACAATCGTACGCTCGCACCGGCACTCGCCGATCTCGGACGCGCGCTTGCAAAGGCGCACAAGGCCGAAGAAGCGCTCACCGTACTCAAGCGCGCTCTCGCCGCTTCGGGAAGTGAAGCGGCCGTGCGCAAGGAGATCTACGAAACGATCACCGAGGTCTACCGCGCCGATCAGAAGCTTCCCGCCTTCATCAAGGAGCTAGAGGCGGAGCACCCTTCGGACTTTTTGCGCCTCTCGATCCTGGCTGCGCTCTACGAAGAGACGGGCGACATCGCCGCAGCGCTGAAGCTCTATCAGCGCGCACTCGCGATCTCGCCGAAGCAGATCGATCTGCGCCTGAAGGTCATCCGGCTTCTTCAGGCACAAGGCGAGCTCGATCGCGCCGTCGCCGAGTACGACGGTCTGATTCGATCCGCCCCGAACAATCCAGAATTCGTCTTCGAACAATGCGAAGCCTTGATTCAACGCGGTGAGCGGGGGCGCGCCGAGAAGCTTCTTCTGCAGCTCGAGGCGCGCGCGCAGGGTGACGAAGAAGTACTGAGCCGCCTCGCGGACTATTACGCGCGCATCGGCCTCAACGAGAAGTCGACCCACGTGTTGCAGCGTCTGACCCAGCTCGCCGGCAGTGATCCGTCGCACCTCGTCGAGCTCGGAGACCGCTATTTTCAGGATGGAAACCAGAATCTCGCGCGCGAGACCTGGAAGCGCATCCTGGTATCGGTGACGCCGCGCGCACGCGCCCTTTCGGCCTACGGCGAGGTGCTCCTCGAGCACGAGCTCATCGTCGACGCGATCTCGGCGCTGCGAGAGGCCTCTCAGCTCGAGCCGCAGAACCTCGTTCACAAAAAGAATCTTGCCGCGGCCTTCGAGCATTCGCGCAATTACGACGACAGCACGGCGCTCTGGACCGAGCTTCTCGAAAAGGCCAAGGCGGCGAACGACCGCTCGCTCGCTCGTGAAGCGCGTTCGCACCTCGTGGCGATGTGGGGCTTTCAGAAAAAACTCGAGGGGCAGATCCCCGTTCTCGAGAAGAAGCTCGCAGCGACGCCGCGCGATCTCGAGGCAGGACGGCTCCTCGCGGAGATCCAACTCCACCAGCGCCACTTCCCCGAGGCCGAGGCCACGTTGCGAATCGTCGTCGACAACGCTCCGGGCGATGGTGAGAGCTACCTCGCCCTCGAACGCGTGCTCGTGCAGCAGAACAAGCTTCAAGAGGCAATCGCGGTGCTCGAGAAGCTCGTGGCGGCGGAGCCAAAACGCGCGCGCGAGCTCTACCAGCGCATGGCGCAATACGCGCTCTCGCTCTACCACGACGACGATGCCATCAAGTATTCGGCGCGTGCGGTTGCGCTGAACCCCGACGACGCCGAAGGACACCGTCGTCTCGGCGAGATGTACCGATCGCGCCAAGACATTCCCCACGCGATCAGCGAATTCCGCACGGCGATCATCAAAAACGATCGGCTTTTTCAGGTCTATTTTGAGCTGGCCGAGCTTCTCGTGTCACGCGCGGAAGTCGACGAAGCGGATCGCCTCTTTCGGCGAGTCGTGCGGAGCGCTCCAGACGACGAGCTCGTCGCCAAAGCCGCCCGCCTCTCTTTGCAGATAAATCTCGGTAAGAACACGCTCGAAAGTCTCGAGCAAGAGCTCTTGCCGCTCGCGATCGGTAGCCCCCAGCGGCCGCTCTTTCGACGTCTGCTCGTCGAGCTCTACGGCAGCCTCACGTACAATCTCGTTCGCAAGCTCGAGCATGGCGAGAGCCCCGAGAGAACGCGCGCGCATCAAGCGTTGGCGCTCATCGGCGCCCGGGCGATCAAGCCGCTTCTCGATGCCCTGACGGATCCCGAGCTCGAGCAGCAGCGCATCGCGATCGAAGTGCT
Source organism: Myxococcales bacterium (assembly GCA_023248815.1). Classification (GTDB taxonomy): domain Bacteria; phylum Myxococcota_A; class Polyangia; order Polyangiales; family Polyangiaceae; genus JAHFDV01. The sequence continues at coordinate 3,726 of JAHFDV010000304.1, read as the reverse complement.
CCGCTATGTCGAAAACAAGAACGCGGGGGCGCCACTCTTTGCCTACGCCACCGGTACGGCAGAGATGAATCTCCGCGTGCAAGCGATGATCGCCTGCGGAGCGCTGCGTGATCCCGCGCTGCTCTCGAAGTTCGAGGACTATCTTCTTCCCCGCAACGACGACGCTTGGCCCCCTTCCGACAGTGTCGGGGTCGCAGCGACTTGGGCCGTCACGGAGCTCCGCTCGCCACGCGCGACCTCGATCCTTCTTCGCTTGAAGGATCGCGGAACGCCGGAAATTCGGACGATTGCGACGCTCGGCCTCGGGGCCACGGGCGATCGATCCCTCTTGCCGAAGCTTTCGGCGGCGGCAAAAAGCGCACAGGGCGGCTCTCTCGCGCGCGCGGCCGCCATTCGCGCGCTCTCGGAGCTCGGCGGTGAAGCGGAGCTCTCGACGCTCGTCGCGGCAGCAGGGTCCGACGATCTCCAGGTCCGTGAGGCCGCCATTTTCGGGCTCGCGCGCATGAAGAGCGAGGGTCGCGTTGCGCGTCTCGGAGATCGCGCCGTCGAGTCGATGGTCGATGCGCTCTTCGTTTCGACGGAGGGCGCTGCGCGAGGCAGTAAGGGTCCACGTGATCGAATTTCTGAGACGGCCGCGCAAGCCCTCGCGCTCTCCCTTAGCGAGCGCCCTGCAAAGCGCGAGCGGACGCTCCCCCTCGATCACTTCGCGAACGTCGAAGCGCTCGTTCTCGGCCGCGACGAGACGATCAAAGATTCCGAGCGCGAAGCAGCGCTCATGGCCTACGCACCGATCATCGAGAAGACGGCGCGGACGCTTCTCCAGTCTTCGTCGCATCGCACCCCTGCCGTGCTCGCTGCTTTTTCAGGTCCGCCTGGAAGCGTGCTTCCGCTCTACTCTGGTACGGGCAAAAAGGAGACACGCGCACGCGGTGAAGCGATCTTGCGCGCTCTCGAACCGACACTGCGCGCGCCGCTCGAGCATCCGGACCCTTCGTTGCGCGCTGCGGTCGTCTCGCTCCTCGGGCGAATCGGTACGCCGTCGGCCAACGAAACATTGCTGGTCGCGCTGAAAGACAAGAGCGAGGCCGTAAGGCGTGCAGCGCTCGGCGTGATCGCGCCGACGAAGGAAACATCACGTGCGCTCGAAGAGATTCTCGGCGCCGATCCCGAGTGGTCCCTGCGCGCGCTCTCCGCGGAGGCACTGGGTCGGGGCGGACCGAAGACGAGCTTCGAAGCGTTGGAACGCTCGGCAAAGCAAGACTCGTTCGCGATGGTGCGCGAGGCGGCTCTCCGGGCGGCGGTGGCGCTCGATCACGATCGCGGGCTCCGTCTCGCAGACGAGATCGCGAAGACCGACGCCGAGCCACGGCTTCGCACGGTCGCCCTCGAGCTTCGCGGTATCTCCCCAGAGCTTCGCAGGACAATGGGCAGCCAGCGCTGAGACGCGCGGGGCCTTCTTCACATCTCGACGAAACGACCATGCAGCGCGTTCTCGGAATTGAAACCTCGTGCGATGAGACGGCAGCGGCCGTGGTCGATCTCGAAGGCAATGTCCTCGGCGAGACCGTGCACAGCCAAATCGAGCTCCATGCGCGCATCGGCGGCATCGTCCCCGAGCTCGCGGCGCGTGATCACGCGCGCAACATCGACGCCGTGGTCAGGCGCGCGCTCGACCTCGCCGAAGTCGCCCTCGACGATGTCGACGCAATCGCCGTGACGGCACGCCCGGGTCTCGTCGGCGCCCTGCTCGTCGGCGTCGAATTCGCAAAAGGACTATCGCTCGGCTCAGGGAAACCGCTCATCGAGGTCGATCACTTGATCGGACACATTCTCGCGATTCACCTGCGACGAAGTGGTCCCGGAGCATCGCTCGTGCATCAAACGCCTGTTTTTCCGTTTCTTTCCCTGCTCGTCTCGGGCGGTCACACAGGGATCTATCGCGTCGAAGGCCCTCGCGCCGAAGACATCGTCGAGCTCGGCGCAACACGCGACGATGCAGCGGGTGAAGCGTTCGACAAGGTCGGCAAAGCGCTCGGGCTCGGTTATCCGGGCGGCCCCGTCATCGATCGCCTCGCAAAAACCGGCGACGCGTCGCGCTTTCCTTTCGCGTCTCCCATGCCGAGCAAGAAAAGCGCGGAGTTCAGTTTTTCGGGTTTGAAGACGCAAGTGATGCGCTTCTTGGAGAGTCACGGTCCCCTCTCCGAGACGGAGCTCGCCGACGTTTGCGCTTCTTTTCAAAAGGCCGTCGTCGACGTTCTCACGAGCAAGCTCGTTGCCGCGGCCGAGCGCGAAGACGTGACGCGCATCGCGATCGGTGGAGGCGTCGCCGCCAACCGCGAGCTTCGAGAACGCATCACGGATCTCGGCGTGAAGAAAGGCCTCACGGTGATTCTGCCCGAGCTCGCGAGCGCGACGGACAACGCAGCCATGATCGCCTATGCCGGCGCGCTCGGATTTTCTCGCGGTGAATGCGCTTCGCTCGATCTCGATCCGAGCACAGAAACGAGCATCGCCGCACAAACGCGAAAGGGACGAGGTCAGCGGGGCTAGATCTCGGCGATCGTCGCTCCCGTGTCTCGTCCCTTCCTCGAGCTGCTTCCGAAGAAGCGCTCTCCGCCGAATCTTACTTACGCTTGTGCGTCGTCTTCTTGTGGGCGCGCTTCTCGGGCGAGTGGCCCGCCTTTGCAACGCTTCCATGATCGCTCGCTTCTTTGGCGCGAGCCCGAGCGAGGACGATTTCGAGCGTGTCGCCCTTGGCGCGAACGGAGTAGTTCGGGACCGAGTCGTTGAAAGAGACCGTGAGCTCCGCGCCGTTCGATTCGTTCGTCACCTTCATCGTATCGAGACGAGAATCGTGCGAGACGAGCGGTGAAGCGGGTTCCGTTGCGCGGCGATGCGGAATGACGACCGTGAATCCCGTCGCGCCGGGCGCGCCTTGAATCGACTCGATCGGACCGTCCATCTTGAGACGGAGGACGTTGCCATGCGTGAGACCCTTGTCGCCGAAGGGTACGACATGCGTGACCTTCTTCGTTGCCTTGGGCTCGTCGAAGGAACCGCTCGAATTGTCCGTGAATGCAGGCTCTTCGAATGAACCGCGCGTCGTCGGCACGGGGCCGTATGCGGGGTTCGTGCCGGCAGCGATCGAGCCGCTACCACCGAAGTTGTCGATCGGCGGTTGAACGCCGATGGGCTGGACCGGCTGCGCGAGCGCAGGCTGCGTCGGAATCGTGTTGTTCGCGAGAGCGCCGACGGGCTGTGCGGGGAAGACGACCGCGCCGTTGACGTTGGTCGCTTCGGCCGCGACTTTTTCGTCGGCTTTGGCCAGTTCTGCAGACTTCGTCGCTTCTGCGAGCGCGGCGTCGACGGGAGGCGTTGCGGGCTTCTTCATCGCAACGGCGCCGAAGAGGATCACCGACATGACGGCCGCGCCGATCGTGATGTTCTTCTTCGTCATCGGAGGAAGCTTCGAAAGGATCGGATTGATGGTGGCTTCGTTCGTCGTCGACGCCGTGCGCACGACGCGTCGGCCATCGGCATGAAGGCCGCCATTCGGCGCGGAGGCCGTCACGCGACGCGCGCTCGGGTCGGCTTTGTCTTTCGAGACGCCCTTTTCGGCGAGCAGCTTGGCGGTCGTCTTCGCGCGACGCACGAGACCGTCGAACATCGGCTTGAGCTCTTCCGCCTTCTTCAGAAGCGGGCTCTTGAACTTCTCGGACTCGCTCT
>JAHFDV010000058.1:9203-18942 GCA_023248815.1 Myxococcales bacterium | reverse complement strand
TCATCTCGGTGGAGCGCGAAGAGCCGACCGTCGCGACGCTCCGTATGGACCGTCAAGGCCGCGGGCGCTTCGACGGAGGAAGGCGCGTCTCGCCAGGCCACTCGGTTCATTTCCGCATGACGTCCAGCCAAGGCGCGCGACGCCTCGCCATCCGCATCGGCCAGGAAACAATGACACGCATCTCGGTGCTCCGCGGGGAGAAGAAAGTCGGGCAACGAGACATCACGCCCGAATCTTCGTGGCAAGAGGCTGCCTTCGACCTCGGTACCGAAGAGGACTCGCTCGATTTCGAAATTCGAAACGAAGGTCCTGGAGAGTTTATCGACTATCATGCGTGGCTTCTTCGATGACCGCGCTCACTTGGTTGAAAGAACTCGATCCCATTCGCGCGGGTACGGGCCTCTTCGGGATCCTCTTCCTTCTTGCGGCGTTCCTTCTGCCCGTGCGCTCGTGGGTCGACCAGTTCGCTCGCCTCGAGAGGCCGCGCGCACGTGAACGCGTCTATCTCTCGGTGCTCGCCTTCGTGGCCTCGGTGCTTTCGCTGGGATACGTCGCCTACTATTTGAAAGGTGGCCCACGAGGCATCGACGCGACGAGCTACTACCTCGAAGCTCGCGCCATCTCCGACGGACAGTTCGCGTGGCAATCCCCCGATCCCTCGGCATCGTTTCGCGGCCGTTTTCTCCTATTTTCTTCGCCCAATCATCTCGGCGTCATCTTCCCGCCCGGCTACCCGCTTCTTCTCTCGCTCGGCTTCATCCTCGGCTCACCATTGCTCATCGGCCCGCTTCTCGCGGGAGCGCTCGCCGTCGTCACCTATTTGCTCGCAAGAGAGTTCTCGTGCGAAGCCGGTCTCGATGAAGCGACGCAGGCATTCGTGGCACGCCTTGCGGGAGTCTTCTCCCTCTTCTCTGCGGCGCTCCGCTATCACACGGCCGATACGATGTCGCACGGCGCCGCCGCGCTGGGTGTCGCCCTCTTTTTTCTCTGTTTGCTCATCGCCCGCCGCGACAAGAACGGATCGTTTTACGCTCTCTCGGGTCTCGCCGCTGGCTACGTCGTCGCGACGCGCCCAGTGACGGGGATGGGACCGATCTTGGTCGGGGCCATCGTCACACTGCTCTTCAGCGCGGAGACCGCGAGCAGCGCGAACACCATCGGCAAGGGTGGTGCGTTCCGTCGATTCGTTCTCGGCGCGCTGCCCTTCTGCCTCTATCTCTTCGCGAGTCAGTCCTCCGTCGTCGGGCACTGGTTCTCGTCCGCCCAAGCGGCCTACTACGCCGCGAGTGACGGCCCTCCTGGATGCTTCCGGCTCGGCATTTCGTCCGACATCGGCTGTCAGCTCGAGCACGGCGATTTTCTTTCGAAGTACATGCCCGACGGCTTCACGATCGCTGCGGCAATCGGCACGACATTGCGCCGCCTTTTCCTTCACCTCGGTGACGTGACGAATTCGGAGGGCCTCACCTTCCTCCTTCTCGCCGCCAGTCTCCGCATCGCGAAGCGCGCGCAGTCGATTCGTTTTGCGTGGACGCTCGTCGCTCTCCAAATCGTCCTTTATTTTCCGTTCTATTTCGACGGCAACTACCCCGCAGCGGGCGGGCGTCTACTTGCAGACGTCTTGCCCATCGAGCACGCACTCGGTGCAGTCGGCCTCGCGCTTCTCTTCGTGAACGTTCCTTTGGCAACGCGCGCCTACGCCGCCCTCGCGGTCTCCCTATTGAGCTTCGCTGGCTACGCATTCGTTCCCCACGAAGTCTTTGCCGCGTCGCTCGGTGGCCGTCCGATGTACGAGCCGAACGTCGTTCACGAAGCGGGCGTCGTTCACGGCGTCATCTACGTCGACACCGATCACGGGTTCAACCTTTCGCACGTCCCCGAAACGGATCCGAAGTACGGCCTTCTCTCCCTACGTCTTCGCGGTGACGATCGCGATCGCTTGGCCTACGAGCTTTTCGGACATCCCACTTCGCGCAAGTACGTCTTCGATACGACGGGTAAAGAGCCGCCGCGCGTCGAGTTTTTCATCCCGCCTTCTCCTCGCGGCGCCTGGCGTTTCGAGATCGAGAACGAATGGCCTCCCTTCTTGCAGGAGCAGACCTTCGCCAAAGTTGCTTCCCATGCTCCCGCCTCGGGGGGAAAATGGCTCGTCGTGGATCTCGCGAAGAATGCGAGCTCGGGACGCGTCGATTTCGATTTTCCGGTCGTCCCATCGCGCCACGGCAGCGCGAAGCCGCACGTCGGCCTCCTCGGTAAGAATGGCAAAGCGACGTTGACCGTCACCGAAGAAGGCGCCCCCGAGCCCCTCGCCACGTGGTCGTGGGTAGATGACGGCCCCGAGGGCGGTCTTCGCACCCTCGACGCGCAGGTCGTGAAGACGCGTGGGTCACGCGCGCGAGCTTCGCTCGTCGTCGAAGGCGGCCCCGTCGCACTCGACGCGTTCTTCGTCGACGAAGAGCACTGACGGCTAGGAGCGCTCTTTTCCGAAGGCGCTGCTTCGGCGAAAAAGAAAGTATGCGGGGACGCCGAGCGCTGCGACCGCGAGGCCGAGAACGCATTCCTTCGGGTCGGACATCAACATCGCGATGGCGATGGCAACGTTCGCCGCGACATAGAGCAGCGGAACGAACGGATACCCGTGCGCGCGATAAGGGCGTTCCGCATTCGGCAATTTGCGGCGCAAGAGATAGAGCGCGAGCGTGTCCGCGATGGTCGCGAGCACGATCGCAAACGTCGTGTAGTTGAGAACGCGGCCGAGATCACGCGCGAAGAGAACGAGCGCGATCGCGAAGGCGCCCTGAATGATGATCGCGGGCGTCGGCGCCGCGCTCTTCTCGCCCACGGTGGACACCGCTCGAAAGAAGAGCCCGTCTTTGGCCATCGCATAGAGGATGCGAGGACCCGTGAGGACGTTGGCAGAGAGGCAGCCGAGAATCGAGAGGGCAACGAGCGCTCCGAACAAGGACGCGCCGCGCGCTCCGAAGATCACCCCAGCAACGTCCGCTCCCGCGTTCTCGCTCCGAGCGAGCCCGCCTATCCCGAGGACGCGCACGTAGACGAACGCGAGAACGAGATACGCGAGTGTGGAGATCGCGAGTCCGAGAAAGAGCGAGCGCGGAATGTTGCGTTGGGGATCTCGAATCTCACCTCCGACGAACACGCTCGCGTTCCACCCGAGATACGAGAAGAGAACCGGCGAGAGCGCACTACCGAAGGACACGAGCGTCGTCGCTCCTTCGGCGCTTTCTTTCGCGACCTCCTTCAGCGGCGAAGCGAACAGTCCGAAAGCTGCGAGCGCGACGAGGGCCGCCACCTTGAGAAAGCCCGTGACGGTGTTGAGGTTCGCCGACATACGCGTGCTCGCGATGTTGACGAGAGAGATGAGAACGATCGCAGCGACGGCAATGAGCGTCTGTTCTCGTTCGGAAAAAACGAAGAACGATGAGAGAGAAGTCGCCACGCCCGTTCCGAGTGTCGCGACGGTGCCCACAAAAATTGCAAAGAACGACTGCCAACCGACGACGAAGCCTGCGAGCGGGTGAATCGCCTCTCGCAGGTAGACATAATTTCCTCCGGCCTTCGGGAACATCGCGCCGAGCTCGGCGTTCGCCAGTGCGCCTGCGAGCGAGAGCGCGCCACCGAGAATCCACGCGCCCAGAAACAGCGAAGCATTCGGAATGAGTCGCGCGACTTCGCCCGGAGTCAGGAAGATTCCGACGCCGATGATCGACGAGACGACAATCATCGTGGCGTCTTTCAACGTCAGCACGCGCGCGAGCTCACGACTCATCCGCTCCTCAAGCTAGGTCAAAGCACGTCGTAAGCAATTGAAATGAGAGCCAATTTACTGGAGTGAGGAATTTGTTGGGCTCTTTCGAAATCCTTCAAAATCGACGTTGACCCCGCGAACGCATTCCGCGTAACCTCGTAATGTCCCTAGAGATTTCGAGGTGGCCGATGACCAAAAGTGAACTCATCAACAAGCTCGCTACGGAAAAAAACCTCACGAAATCGCGAGCAGAGCTCGTCGTGAACTGCATCTTCGACACGATGACCGAAGCGCTCATGCGCGAAGAAGGCATCGAAATTCGGGGCTTTGGCAGCTTCACCGTTCGCCACTATCCCTCGTATCCGGGTCGCAATCCTCGCACGGGCGAAGTCGTTCCCGTTCCGCCGAAGCGCTTGCCTTTCTTCAAGGTCGGCAAAGAGCTCAAGGTCACGGTCGAAGACAGCCGCAAGAACGGCAAGCCGATCGTCGAAGGTCGCAGTGAAGGTGACGGCGACGGCGTCGATTCACCCGCGCCCACGACCTGACGAGCTTCCACCTCGACCTCTTTGATCGGCGCATGCACGCGATTCGCGTTGCATTCGTCCCCGCGGATCGTCGAAAAGCGAACGGACGATGGCCGACTTCCTTCCAGTAGCGGATCAACTCGCGGTGCTCTTGCGCGGCGCGGTCGACGTGCAGGTCAAGAGCGAGCTCGAGCAACGCCTCGAAGAGTCGCGGCGCACGGGCAAACCGCTGCGCGTGAAAGCGGGCTTCGATCCTACGCGGCCTGATCTTCACGTGGGTCACGCCGTGCTCTTGCAGAAGATGCGGCAGTTTCAAGATCTCGGACACACCGCGATCTTTCTTATTGGCGACTTCACGGCGATGGTCGGCGATCCTACCGGCCAGAACGAGCTGCGCCCGCGTCTCACGCGTGAGGACGTTCGTAAGGCCGCGTTAACCTATCTAGAGCAAGCCTATAAAATCCTTGATCGTGATCTCCTTGAGGAGACGACGAATGCGGCCTGGCTTGAGGAGCTCAAGCCTTCTCAGCTCGTCGAACTGATGGCTAAGTCGACGGTGTCCCGAATGCTCGAGCGGAACGATTTTCACGATCGCTTCTCCTCGAACCGTCCCATCTATCAGCACGAATTCCTCTATCCGCTCCTCCAAGGCTACGACTCGGTGCACCTGGAGTGCGACGTCGAGCTCGGCGGGACCGATCAGCTCTTCAATCTTCTCGTCGGTCGCGACCTCATGCAGAAGTATGGCAAGCGCCCGCAGATCGTCCTCACCGTCCCCATCCTCGAGGGCACCGACGCCAAGCTCGAGAACGGCACGGTCGTTGGCAAGAAGATGAGCAAGTCGGCGGGTAACTTCATCGGCCTTTCGGAAGCACCGCTCGAGATTCACCGAAAGGTGATGCAGATCGACGACGACGTCATCTTCCGTTACTTCGACCTCCTCTCGCAGCGCAGCGCCGACGAGATCGCGACACTCAGAGCCGATCGCAAAAGCGGTCGCAATCCGATGGAGATCAAAGCGCTCTTCGCCGAAGAGCTCATCACACGATTGCATTCGAAAGAGGCGGCGGTCGAAGGAAAGAAAGGCTTCGACGCCGTCTACTCGGCGGACGCCCTTCCCGAAAACATTCCGACGTTCGACGTCACCACCGAGACCGACAGCGTATGGATCGCAAAGGCGCTCTCGGCTGCGCAGCTCGTGAAGTCGACGAGTGAAGGCAAGCGACTCGTCGAGCAAGGCGGCGTCGAGCTCGACCAGGTGCGCGTGACGAATGCGCAGCAGCAACTCGAGCGCGGCAAAACGTATCTCCTCCGCGTGGGCTCGAAGAACCGCAAGTTCGCCTACGTCAACGTGAAGGCCTGAGCGTTCCTTCGCGCGGCGATCCATCGGTCCGACGCAAAAGATGATCGTCATGCGCACGCTTCGATCGAGAATCGTGTCAGCGCTGGCTTCCGCGTGCGTCGTCGCTGGCTGCGGAGGATCTCCGGCGAAGAGCCCGGCATTGCCGCCAGTTCATCTTCCACACGGTGAAGAGATTCTCACGCGCGCTGGCGCCGAATGGTTCGTGAAGATCGAGCCAGAGAAGCTGTTCGGCGATCCCATTCGCGGAGCCGAGCTCGAAAAGTTGTTCGACGACGCCGCGTTCACCGCGCTCGAGGGTCGCCACGGCGTCGACCTCCGCAAAGCCCATGCGCTCTTCATTGCGAAGTACTCGGCCGCCGTCTTGTTCGAGCTCGAGCAAGCGATCGATCCCGCGCTCCTCGACAAGGCCTTCTCACGTCGCGTGTCCGTCGAGTCGACGAAGTCGATGCGCGAAGGTGACGCCGCCGCCCGAATCACGGTGAAGAGCGGCCCTGGTAACGGCGTGCAGGAGACGCTTGCGATCGTCGGAGTCGAAGGAGCGCTCCTCGAGCGCGGAGGCGATCGGTACTTGCGAGCCGCGTTGCGCGGAGTGCTCGGGCGACCGGCCATGCCTGCCCTCGTGAGCGCCCCGCTTTCCGATCTTCGTCTGGCGCTGGATGCAGATCGCTCGCCTGCCTGTATTTTCGCGCCAGGACCTTTCAGCGCGGAGCAGAGGGGTATCGGTCATCTCTTGCTTTTGAGCCCCGCTATCGGGGCGTGCGCCACGTTCGTCGGAGAAGACATCGTGCTCAGGAGCGTCCTGCTCGGTGACTTCCGAGCCGATGAGCCTCGCGTTCGTTCGCTCCTCGAGGCGAGGTTCTCCGAGCTCGAAAAGAGCGATCTCGGAAGGCTGATGATCGAGAAGCACGCGCCGCTCGAGATTGGCATCGACGAAAAACGCATCTCGTTGACGCTCTCCGCACCGCGAAAAGCATTTCTCGAAGGTCTCCACCGCGCGACGGGTGCGAGCCTTCGAGAAATCGTGACGCGCTGAGTGGCGCGTCAATGACGTTGCGAGAGCCTCAACCGCGGAGGATGACGGCTTGTTGGCCGCGATCGCGCGCGTCCTCGATTTTCGTCAAGAGGTCGAGGGTGCGCGAGCGATGCTCGTCGATCGCTCTCATCTCGGAAGACGCCTGCTCTGCCTGCGCGCCATACGCTTTGCCGCGCAGTCCGGCATCGTCCGCGGCATTCTTGAAACCCGAGGCGACGCGACCGGAGATCGCAGAGCCCACGGTCATGCCGCCGCCGACAATACTACCGATGAGAGCCCCCTTCGTTTCTGCACCGCAACCAGGGGCCGGCCGATCCGCGAGGGAGCCGATCGCGGGCGCCGCTTGTGCAGCTCCGTTGAAGATTCCGCCCATCAAGGTCGCGTCGGCTTCGGATCGTTGATGCTCGATCTGCTTTTTCTCGGCTTGAAATTCGGACTCTGCGGCGCTCTTTTGGGCCGCTCGCGCGGCATTCTTGTCTTCGTGACTCGACTCGATTTCGAGCATGGCGAGGAGAGTGCTTGGATCCATCGAAGAAGATACGGAGCTGATCATGGTGGTGCCTTTGAATTGAAAAGAGTGGGGTTGATTGGAGCTATTGGGTTGCGTGTCGAGCGCTGGAGAGTCTCTCAAGCCCGCATACGCGCGGCGTCGAGCTGGCTCGTTTGCACGCCCGAGAGGCATTTGCCGAGCACGTCGAGCGCGTGCTGCCACTCGCCCATGACCTGACCGAGCGCGTCGATCACGGCCTGCTCTTGCTTGCTCGCTTGCTTTGCCTCGCTGTTGGCCGAAGCGGCATCGAGATGGGCATGGGTCTCCTCGTCGACGACGGCTGCGCGTTTCGCGGAGGCAACGCCACTCCCCACTTGAGAGCCGCTCTTGACGTAGGACGCGACTGCCGCGAGCTCTCGGTCCTTCGGCGCTTCCGCCGCTCCTGACATCGCGCCACCCGCGACTCCCGCGCCGACCGTGAAGCTGGCACTGATGAGATCCGAGCCCTTCACGGGAATGAGCGCGAGCAGATGAAACTTCGACTCGACGTCGCTCGCCGTTTTGAGTCCAAATCCCACCGCATTTACGGTGCTACTGGCGCTGCCAACGAGACTTCCAGCGCCGGCTCCCGCGGTGCAGGCGACCGAGACGATGTTCGCGCCGATGACGCAGCCCTTCGTTACGTCGGCGCTTACGCCCGCCTTTTCCATGAACTGCGTGTGATTCTCGACCTGCACGAAAACTAACAGTGCGATGCCGACGAGCGCGGGAGCAGATGCACCGAAGGTCGCGACGGTCGCGACGGCGCTCGCGGCGACCGCAGCAATCGAAACGACGTCCAACACCGTGCCCCAAATGGAGCTCTCTTTCGCCTTCTTGGCAGCCTCTGCTTCGGCCTTCTTCGCTCGTTCGAGCGCGTCTGCGCGTTCGGCGGCGCGATGTTCGGCGTCCTCGACACCATCTTTTTTGTCGGTCTGTTGCGATTTCGACATCAGCGCATGAACGAGAGACATGGCGTCGAGGAGACCGCCTCCGTCCATCGTCGGTGCGGGAAGGGAGTCGGCGCTCGGGGCGTCGGCTTCTGGGGTCGAGCTCGCTTCTTCGGGAGCTTCAGTGGGGCGGATACTTTGGACTTGAACGGTGACTTGCATGGCGCATTCCTGATTTCGTCTAGAAGATTGAGGGGGATGGAGAGATCAGACGGCGCGTGCGCCGAAGAGCGAGATGCGTCGACCAACGACGCGTGTTGCCTGCTCGTGTTCCATTTTCTGCTCGAGGGAAGCGAGGGATCGCTTGCAGGGCTCGGGATCTTCGGCGACGACGATGCCCGTCGCGTAGAGGCGCTTCGCGACCTCCATCTGATTGAGTCCTTCGTGGCAGAATCCGAGTCCGATCCAACCGCGCGCATCGTTCGGCGCGACGGTGATCATCATTCGGAAGATGGCGCTGGCTTCGCGGAGGAGCTTCCGCTGCGCGAGAAGATAGCCGCCGCAGTAGAGCGCTTCGGTGGTGTTTGCTTCTTGGCTCATGATCAGGACCTCACGTTCTGAACGATGGCTTTCATCGTGTCGTTCATGTTGGCGAGCATGCCCGTCGCCAGTTGCAAGGAAGTGCTGCGCTGGCTGATGAGCGACTGGATCTCGATCATGTCGAGCTCGGCGCGACCGCGAAGGTTCTCCTGCTGGTTGGAAATCGAGTTGACGACGTTTTTGCGTTCTTCCATGGGGATGTCGTTGTCTTCTTTGCCGCCCGTTCCTTGGTCGATGATCGCCTTGTCACTCGTGAGTTGTTCGACCTCCTTCGTGTCTCCGTTTTGGTCGGCGATGTTTATGGCCTGGTCGAAAAGTTTGTCCAAGTCCGCGCGATCTTCCGGCGTTCCGTGATTGGTCTTGTCGTGCTCGCTGTCGGTGATGCCCATGTCGGTGAGCTTCTTCTTGATCTGGTTGAGAACGTTCTGGAGATCGATGTTGCTGTTCTGATGCGCCAGGCGCGTGTTGATCTCTTCGTTCAGGTGGTTGAGACGCGTCTCGATGTAGACGAGAACGGAGTCGATGCTGAGAAGCTGCGATTGCTCGCGCGCTTGTCCGACGCCGGCAGCGTAGAGGGAGGCGGCCACCGTCTTCTCTTGGGGCGGACTATTGATGACTTTCGCGTCGGCTAGGGCAATGGTGGTCACGGGATGTCTCCTGGTTGAAATGGGTCGTTGGTGTTGAAGGGGTAGGACTGAAAGTAAGTGGTCAAGCCCGGATGAAGTGCGCGGGCGGGCGCTTGCTTGGAACGCGCGACACCGCCTCGAACTCTTCGAAGAACTCGTTCGGCACTTCGATGAGGTCCTCGCCAATTCCGGCTGCGCGCAGCTCGTCGAAGACGCTCGCTTCGCGTCGCATGGCTTCTTGTACGGTCCGTTGAAAGTCGTCGTGGTCCATGACCATCTGTCGACCGCCGTCTCCCGGGAGTTGCGAGAAATCGCTTCACCCGCCCGAAATCGGCGCCACACACCTTCGATCACCCATTTTTCAGGCGAGATCGCAGACGCATCGGCCCGAAACGTTTAGGCCTT
>JAHFDV010000058.1:0-9193 GCA_023248815.1 Myxococcales bacterium | reverse complement strand
GCTTTCGGGCGTGAAAATCTATACGAAGACCGGGGACGACGGGACGACGGGCCTTTTCGGTGGTGGGCGCGTCAAGAAGACGGATGCTCGCGTGGAAGCTTATGGCACGGTCGACGAGCTGAACTCATCGCTCGGAATTGCGCGTTCGCTCGGGCTCGACGCGTGGGTCGACGGCGAAGTCGGGCGCATCCAGAGCGAGCTCTTCGTGCTCGGCGCCGAGCTCGCGTGTGTTCCCGGTAAAGAATCGAAGATGGGAATGGGCCTGCTCGACGAGATCGACAGCAAGCGTCTCGAAGACGCAATTGATCGCGCCGAAGAGCCGCTCCCGGCGCTCAAGAACTTCGTTCTTCCGGGTGGCTCTGCACAGGCGGCGCACCTGCACCTTGCAAGAACGATCTGTCGCCGAGCCGAACGCGGCGCGCTCGAGCTCGAAGGCGTGCGCGGAGAGCTCATCATCTACCTCAACCGCTTGAGTGATCTCTTGTTCACGCTCGCCCGCTACGAAAATCACGTGCGCAAGGTGGAGGACGTGCCGTGGGCGCCGCGCAAAGAGCAGAGTCCCGCGAAGTGACGCGACGCGGTTACGCCGCGAGGGCCGTTCGCAATATTTTCCGGCCGCGATGCAGGCGACTCATCACCGTGCCGCGTGGAATTCCGAGCGCCTCTGCAGCTTCGACGTAGCTGTCGCCGTCGAGATCGACGCGGCGAAGGACTTCGCGGTAGGGAGTTGGTAGTGCGGAGAGGGCGCGTTCGGTCGACCGCGTGAGCGTGCTCGTGCCGACATCGTCGCGGGCGGGCTCCATGCCGCTGTCGCGCGGCTCGTAGCGGTAGCGCTCGAGTGCGCGCTGTTCGCGCATGCGCGTTCGTCCGCGAGAGAAGTAGACGTTGCGAAGGATCTGCGAGGCCCAAGCTTCCATCGACGAACCTTCACGAAAGAGAGATCGGAATCGGAGTGCCCGCAGACACGTTTCTTGGACGAGATCGTCCGCGAGACTATCGATGCGGCAGAGACCGAAAGCGCGACGACGAAGGGTGGGAAGAGCAGCCATCAAGCATTGTTCGAAGGTGTTGGACATCGGGGATGAGGGTCCCAATTGCAAGCTCTTCGCCGTACTTGGGAGACGCGCGTTCCCGTGTCCAATCATCCACTTAGATGCGCAGGGAGCGAGCGCGTCGTGTCTCGGCCGACACGCGCCCGGGCGGCCTTTGCCACAGAGCGCACGCGCGGTCCGGGCCCTTAACCGAGGACTGTTCTGCGCGCTACGAGTGAAGCACGGCAGCGATAGCTTCGGGCAGTGCGTCGGCGATCTCGGTTGCCAAGACGCCGCGATCGAACGCGTTGGCGCGTGCAGCAGCGATCACCGCGGCGCGTGCGTGCAGGGCGACTCCCAAAGGCGCGGCATCCTCGAACCCGCTGCGTAGTGCAAGCGCTCCGAGAATCCCCGAGAGCACGTCTCCGGTTCCCCCTGCGCCGAGGATCGGCGTTCCGCGCGGGCCGACGACGATGTTCCCTTCGGGATCGGCAATCAACGAGTGCGCCCCCTTCAAGATGGCATGCACCTTGTTCTCTTTTGCGAACCTACTCACGACGCCATAGCGATCGGAGACGACCGCTTCGTTGTCGATCTTCAAGAGCGTCGCCATCTCTCCCACGTGCGGCGTGAAGAGTAACGACTGGCTCTTCGGGCGCGCGAGCTTGCCGAGCGAGGAGAACAAAGTGGCGGCGTCCGCGTCGATCACGATTCTTCCGGCGAACCGCGACAACACGAAGCGAAGCAGCGATTTCGCGCGCGCGTCGCGTCCTATTCCAGGACCGATGACGATTGCGCTGTTCTTCGCGAGCCGCGCTTTTTCGAGGAGCGGCGCGAGCGCCTTCGTCGACGAGACGTCTTCGGCCATGACCTCGGGAAGAGCGGAGAGGACTCCCGCCGCGACGTCTTTCGTCGTGGCGAGCGTCACGAGTCCCGCTCCCGTGCGCAACGCAGCGCGTGCACTGAGGAGTGCCGCGCCACCCTTTCCTTTCGAGCCGGCGATGATGAAAAGGTGACCGGCTGTGCCCTTGTGATCAGCCGGCCCGCGCGGTGAGAGCTTGGCGGATTCGAGATCGAACATTTTTGCTGCGGCATCCAAGGGCGCGCGATCAGCGATGGGTACGACGAACACTTCGCCCGCAAGAGAGGCGCCGAATGGAGTCGCGAGACCGCGCTTCCACGCCGCCATCGTGATCGTCCGGTCTACACGCAGAGCGTCTCCGAGCGCGACTCCGCGATCGGCGTCGAGACCGCTCGGAAGATCGAGCGCGATCTTCTTGATGGACGCTGCATTCACGGCGCGAACGACGCCGAGAATCGGCTCGACGAGCGGCCGCGAAAGACCCGTTCCAAAGAGTCCATCGACGACGAGACGCGCACCTGCCAACGTCGCTTCGAACGTCTTCGCGCTCGCTTCATCCTCGATCCATGTCACCTTCAATGGCGCGACGCGTTCAAGCATCGTGTCCGCATCTTTCGTTAGTTTTTCGCGTCTACCTACGATGACGAGGCGAACGTCTCGCGCGAACGCTCGCAAGTATCTGGCCACGACGAACGCATCGCCGCCGTTGTTGCCGGTGCCCGCGAGCACGAGGATGGGTCCCTCTCCTTCGCGGAGCCACTCACGTGCGAGCCACTTTTCTAGGAGCTTCGCGAACTCTTTTCCTGCGCGCTCCATCAGCGCGATCGAAGGCGTTCCTTCACGGATGAGCTCGTCTTCGAACGCGCGCATCTCCTCGCGCGAAAATACGGGCTTCACGCGCGGCCTGCGAGGATGGCGCTCCGCATCTGGAGTACCGACTCGCGAAGCGACATGAAAATCGCATCGGCGATCATCGCGTGGCCGATGTTGAGCTCCTCGATTTCGGTGATGGCAACGAGCGCCTTCACGTTTTCTCGCGTGAGCCCATGCCCGGCCGCCACTTCGAGCCCGAGGGAACGAGCGAGCGTGGACGCTTTCTGAATGCGGTCGAGCTCGCGCTTGGCGTCGTCGCTGCCGAGCGCGTGATGGGCATAGACACCCGTATGAAACTCGACCTGCTTTGCGCCCAACGCCGCCGAGGCTTCGACCTGCTCTGCCGATGCTTCGATGAACATGCTCACCTTGATGCCGGCACCGATGAGCGCCTTCGACTGCGAGCGCAAGACGGCTCCTCCCGCAACGTCGAGGCCGCCTTCCGTCGTCCGCTCTTCACGGCGCTCCGGAACGAGCGTGACGACTTCTGGCTTCGTCTTGATGGCGATGTCCACCATTTCGCTCGTGGCCGCCATCTCGAGGTTGAAGGTGCTCGTCAGCTCTTTGCGGAGCGCGGCGACATCGGCATCACGAATGTGCCGGCGATCTTCGCGAAGATGCGCGGTGATGCCGTCGGCTCCTGCCGCGATGCAAATGCGCGCGGCTTCGATGGGATCTGGATAGATCGTGTCGCGCGCGTTGCGGAGAGTGGCTACGTGGTCGATGTTGACGTGGAGGCGCACGTCAATCTCGGTCGCCATCGGCGAAGCCAGAGAGGAGGTCTTCTTCGCCCTTCGGTGTCGCCAAGAGCTCGCCGGACGGGCCGTCGCGACGAATCACCAGCGTCTTGCGGCTCGTGGTCTCCGGGGTTTCGCGCGAGACGATGGTGATGACGTTGGCGCCATCACGAAGCGGAAGATCTGCCTCGAAGTTCATCTTGCGTGGATCGGATCCGCCCTTGTTGGAGCGGTAGAAGAGCTTCTTGTTGCCGACGAAGATGAACGCGTCGATGAGCTGCTCACCGTCCGTCGTCGTTCCTTTGAGTAGGACATGAGAATCGCGCGTCGCGAGCGAGAGCGGCGCGACCTCGATCGTGGGAGGTGCGTGTTTCACGGAGTCTTCGAAAGCGGGCGCGGCGTTGCCGTCGTCGACGTCTTTCGAACGCGCAAAGGCGAAGCGATTCGGTGCAATCTGCACCTTTACGAACTCGTCGCTTCGGCCTTGCAGCGTCGCGCCGCCCGTCAGCTTGCCGACGGAACGGCTCTTCGCGTCCGGTGATTCGAAGAGCGCTGCGCCTCCGGCCTTGGCATGGACGGCGCCCGAGGCCGCGGTGATGGTCGACGCCGCCTGAATCGGCAAGCGAATGCGCTCGACGACGCTTTCGCGAAGATCGCGGTCGGCAACGGAGAGCTCGACGCGCGCTTCGTTCTCGGCGAGAGACTTTTGAACTTCGAACGAGAACGACACCCTCTTGGTCTCGCCGGGTTCCATGTTCGAGATGTCGAAGCGACCTTCGTGAAGAAGGACGCCATCGCCCGAGAGATTCTTGAGATTCGCTTGGGTCTCGAACGAACGCCCCAGACCGACGTTCTTGATCGTCACGAACATCGTGAGGTCTTCACCCTTCTGCACTTTGCCGTCACCGTTGCCGGAACGGTTGTCGACGACCTGATAGCTGTACGAGAAGATCGGGCGCTCGAGAGAGCGCACTGTCGCCCGTAGTTCCACCGGCTTCGGCGCATGACCGAAGGCTTCGTCGAACTGCACCTTGATTCCGTCGGCGCGGGTCAATGCTTCGCGCGGGATCTTGCAGACCCGCGGCGCGTCTTTCGGAAGGGTCGCCGTCGATCCGACCTTGTATCCGTCGGTCTCGCAGAATCCGAGCGGAACCGTCGCGACGAGCGTCTTGCCCGGATCGAGCTTGCCGAACGCGAGCTCCTTGTTGTCGAAATAGTAGCTGTCGCTCTTCGTGACGGCATGGAGGCGGTAGAGCGGAACGGCGCCCTTGTTCGTGACCGTGACTTTGAGCGTCATGGGATCGCCGGCGCGGAACTCGTTCGTTTGGCGATCGGTCTCGACCTTTGCCTCGAGCACTTCGGGAGCGGGCGCCGCCGGGCCGTCGGCTGGCGCATTCCAGTCGAGGTTGATGGTTTTGAAGTCGGACGTGAGCTTCGCGAGCTCTTGGCCGCGAATGTCGCCGATGAAGTTCTTCGCGGCGCGCATTTGATCGACGCGCTTGCCTGCGGGGGCCTTCGCTACGAAGTCGCGTGCGAAGCGAATTGGGAAATCTGCGACGAAGTTGTCGTCGGGATCGCCGCCGCGCTCACGCCAATCGGCGCGCTCTTTCGGCGGAAGATTGTAGCGGAGGGACTCGAGCGGCTTTTGGCCTTCACGCGCGCGCGCGTTCGAGAGGCTGCGCGAAAGGTCGCGCTCCTTGAGGTAGTTCGAGTCGACCGTCAGGTCCATTTCCTTCTCGTCGACGGTCATCGGATCGAGTGCGACGTCAGGCGTGACGCCCGTGCCTTGGATGCTGATGTCTCCCGGCTCCGTGAGGTACTGCGCGATCGTGAGCTTCAATGCGGCTTTGTCCGGAAGGTCTCCGAAGATCTGCTGCACGCTTCCCTTGCCGAAGGTCGTCTCGCCGATGATGACGGCACGATCGTGGTTCTTGAGCGCGCCGGCGACGATCTCGCTCGCGCTTGCCGACGTTCCGCTGACGAGCACTGCGATGGGATAGTTGGGCTCGGTGCCCGCTTCCTTGGCGTGCTTTTCGTCGCGTCCTTCGCCCGCATTGCCGACCGTCGCGACGATGGGACCGCTCGCCACGAACTTGTCGACGACCTTGGCAGCTTGATCGAGAAGACCACCCGGGTTGCCACGAAGGTCGAGCACGAGGCCCTTCAACTCGCCCTTTTCACGGAGGGTGGTGAGCGCTTTGTCGAGCTCGTCGGCCGTGCTCGCTTGGAAGTGCTTCAAGCGCACGTAGCCGATGTTTCCTTCGAGCGGCTGGAAGTCGACGCTTTTGACGTGGATGAGCTCGCGCGTGAGCTTGAAGGGACGCGTTCCCTGCCAGCCTTCGGGGCCATCCCGATGAACGTAGATCGTGACGTCGGTTCCGGGCTTTCCACGGAGGTGGTTCACCGCTTCGGGCAAGCCCATGTTGAGCGTGGCTTCGCCGTCGATGCGGAGAATGCGATCGTATTTTTTGAGACCGACGCGCCCTGCGGGAGTACCGGGCATCGGATTCATGACCGTCAACACTTGATCGCGAATGGAGATGACGATGCCGAGACCGCCGAACTGCCCGGTCGTCGTCGCGTTCATGTCTTTGAACGCGTCGGGCGAGAGGAGAACGCTGTGCGGATCGAGCGTGTGAAGCATGCCGTTGCAGGCGGCGTATTCGATGTCGCGGAGGTCGACGTCCGTACCCTTCAATTGCTCTTCGACGAACACGAACACTTCTTTGAGGCGCGCCGAGAGATCCCAGGGACCGATGACGTTGTCGACGCGAAAGTCGCGCTCTTTGGCGTCGATGCGGACGCGCGCGATGTTCGAACCTTCTTCGTGCATCACGATGATCTGCGGCACGTCGCGCTGGACGTAGTTGAGCGCGGACAAGAACATGTCGCGTGAGCGAACACGTTTTGGATCGACGTAGCGCTCTCCGATGTTCTTGATGACGTCGTTGACGACGTTGAGCTGCGTGAGCTCATAGAACGCGCCTTTTTGCCCAGCGGACGCCGGCGGGACGAGCCCTTGCCACAGGGCCGAGCCGCGCATTTTCGCGGAGCTCAGCGTGAGAAACGTGGCGAGCGAGAAACCTGTAAGAACGACTCCCCCGCGGGCGACCCATGCGACGCGATTCATGTGCTCGCGACTATATCACCAAGCCTCGTCGCTCTCGAACCGCGATCAGCGAAAAATCGCGGGAATTCGGCGCGGAAGCTGCGTGTTGCTCTTCTCGTCGGCGCTGCGCTTTCCAACGTCCAAGGCGGAGCTCACGGGCAGGCGCGGCGTTCGAGCCAGCTTCCAGCCGTATCCGTATAGTAGAGCCACACGGCACCCTCGGCATCGAGCGTCATCGTCACGTAAGACACGGAGCCGTTCGACGAGATCGACCCGAGCGACTTGAACTCACCCCGCTCGACCCTTCCGAGCTCGAGCGCGTGAACCGAGTCGACGTCTTTCGTCACGGGGATTACGCGAGCGACGTAGACGAACTTGCCGCCGCTGGCTGCCGCAATGGGCGCCATGTTGATGCCATTTGGATAGTCCGCGAATTTGAAAGACTCGTCGATGTCGGGGGGCGAGGAGATTTCGATGGTTGCAAGACCGAACTTGCCGTCGCGTTCTGCGGGAACGAAAGCGTAGGTCTGCCCGCGCGCATCGGATGCGGCCGCGATGTAGATGTGTTGATCCGCGCCACCTCCGACATAAACGACGGCATCGGCGCCGAGGGTGAGCTTTCCGTCTTCGAGCGAGATCTCGCGCGCATGCACGGGGCTCATCGCGCGGCGTGCGTCCATCGTGATGCCCACGAGCTTTTTGCCGCGGGGGACGAGCACGAGATCCGTGGCTCCGTTGGCGTCTTCGGAGAGGCGGACGGGCGTTCCGTTCTCGAGCGTCACGTACGCTTCGGAGAGTCGGCCTTCGCTCGTCTGTTTCGTTGCGAGCGTACCGAGGACGATCTGATTCGTGCCCGGCATCACGTGCGCATCCACCCGCGCTCCGGGATCTCCCTTGGCGACCTCGGGCCCCGAAGTTTCGCCGATCTTCATGCGATGGACGCCACCTTGATGATCGGCACAAAAGAGATGACCGCCGGCACCCGCGCATGCAGGTCGTGAGGTCTTCACGCCCTCCCCCTTCAGCGAGAACTTCCCCGAGGTCTTTGCGGTCTTGAGGGGCTCGATGACCTCTTTGCGCGTGCGAGGTTTTCCATTCTCTTGGACCGTGACCGACAGCGTCGTGCCATCGGCGATGAGCGCCGCTGGCCCCGTGAGCGCTTCTTGATGGGGGCCGAAGACGATGCGGCAAATGCTGGGGCCGGCGTCGAACCATTCGTCGGGCCCGCTCGGCTTCTTCGGACCGGCGTCTACGAGACCTTTCGCGGAAGCCGCGGCGCTGACGGTGGCGGTGGGCGCGTCGGTGTCGCTCGGCGCGGCGTCATCGCGACGTTCCGTCTCCTTCGGATCTTTTCTGAAGGCGAACCAGAGCAGCAATGGGACGAGCACCGCGATCGCGATGAAAGGGATCCAGCGCTTCTTCATCGCTCGACATTATGCACGACGTTCCCCGCAAACACCTTCTCGCTTTCTCTTCGTGCCTGTCGTAGGACCTTGCGAATGCGGTCCGCGCGCGATCTTCCCTCTTTCGACGCCTCCCTTTGGCGATGCGCCCTCGTCGGATGCGCGCTTCTCACGGGATGCACCAACATTGCCCCGCCGAAGTCCGTGCCTCCGACGGGCGATGCTGCTCTCGAGCGCATGCGCGGAGGTGCGGCGTGCGCGGACGGGCTCCAGGCGAGCGCGAAGATCGACTACTACGGCGACCAAGGGCGCGTTCGTGGCGAGCTCCTCATGATCGCGAAACGCCCCGCGAGCTTGCGAATGGATATCGTGAGTCCCTTCGGCGCGACGCTCGCGACGCTGACGAGCGACTCGACGAAGTTTGCGCTCGCCGATCTGCGCAACAAGCAGTTTCTCTTCGGTCCCGCGAAGACGTGCAACATCGCGCGACTCACGCACATGCCCATCCCCGCTCCCGCGCTCGTCGATCTCTTGCGCGGCGTTGCTCCCGTGTTGAAGCGCAGCTCCCCGGCGACGATCGCGTGGGACCGTCACGGCTACTATGTCGTCACCATCGCTTCGACTCGTCAAGCGAACGAAGTGATTCACCTCGCGCCGCACCCCGACGACATGGGTCGACCCTGGGAAGAGCAACGCTTGCGGCTGAAGTTCTTCTCCGTCGAGCAAGCGGGCAAAGAGATGTACCACGCGGAGCTCGACGAGCACGCAGCGGCTAAATCGCTCGTCGTCGAAGCATCCCCCGAAGACATCGTCGCGGGCATTGCTCCCGCCGCGAATGGCGCCGCGTGCAACATCGAAGTTCCGCGCGTCGTGCATGTCGAGTCACCTTCTACCGGAGACGACGTGCTCTTCCGCTACAGCGACATTTCTTGGAACCCGACGCCAGACCCGTCGATCTTCACGCAGATGCCCGCGGCTGGCCTCGAGCGCGGGTTCGTCGGTTGCGCCGATGGCGAGTGAAAGCGGCCGGCGTGTGAGTGCGGATTGGCACCTTGAATCGCGCCCTCTCGGGCCCCAAGGATAGGCCGTGCCTCGTGTAGTCGTCGTCGGTGCCGGTCCTGGAGGTCTCTCTGTGGCGATCCTGCTGCAAGGGCTCGGCTTCTCCGTGACCCTGGTGG
>JAHFDV010000726.1 GCA_023248815.1 Myxococcales bacterium | reverse complement strand
AGTCGCAGCGCGCGCGATGGTTCAGCTCGTCTCGGACGCGAAATGCGGGTAGAAACGAGCATCATGCTGTCTGGCGCAACCGTCTCGACCTCTTCCCCAGAAACGCCGTCTACCGGCACCTCTCCCAAGGCCGAGCGCTTCTCGCGCGAGTCCGTCCGCGCGCTCTACGACAAGCCGCTGCTTCCTCTCATCGACGAGGCGCGCAAAGTTCATCTCCAGCACCACACCGACAACGAAGTGCAGCTCTGCACGCTCCTCAGTGTGAAGACGGGCGGCTGCCCGGAAGATTGCAAGTACTGCCCGCAGTCGAGCAAGTACGACACGGGCGTCGACGCAGAGAAGACGATGAGCGTCGAAGACGTCGTTTCGCGCGCGCGTCGGGCCAAAGAGATCGGTGCGACACGCTTCTGCATGGGCGCGGCTTGGCGCGAGATCAAAGACGGTCCGATGTTCGACCGCATGTTGGACATGGTCACCGAAGTGAAGAGCCTCGGCCTCGAGACGTGCGTCACGGCCGGCATGCTCAACCCCGATCAAGCGCGTCGCCTCAAAGAAGCTGGACTCGACACGTACAATCACAACATCGACACGAGCCCCGAGGCCTACAAGTCGATCATCAACACGCGCACTTTCGGCGATCGCCTCCGCACGTTGAAAAACGTGCGTGAAGCGGGCCTCTCCGTCTGCTCGGGCGGCATCATCGGCATGGGCGAGTCGACGGACGATCGCTGCGAGATGCTTCGTACGCTCGCGAACCTAGAAGTGCAGCCCGAGAGCGTTCCGATCAACGCGCTCGTCCCGGTCGAAGGCACGCCTCTCGCTGATCAGCCTCCGGTCGATCCACTCGACCTCGTCCGCATGATTGCGATGGCGCGCATCCTCATGCCGAAAACGCGCGTTCGTCTTTCGGCAGGTCGCACTTCGCTTTCGCGTGAGGCGCAGCTCATGGCGATGTACGCAGGCGCCAATTCGATCTTCTACGGCGAGAAGCTTCTCACGACGCCCAACCCGGACGAGAGCGACGATCTCGCGCTTCTTCGCGAAGCTGGGCTGAAGGCGCAGGCGCCGTCCGTGACGGCGCACGCCGAAGCGCCATCGGCAGAATAACTTAGAAATATAGGCGGTTCGTCGGGCCTAGCGAAGGCGCGCCCAACCGCGGCTGACGCGAGAGAGTGCTCGGCGATCGTGCGTTTCGAAAGGCGGCTGCGTCACGGGATCTGCGCCGCCGACGACGATCTCGAGCGCGCGAATCGTGTAGAGGCTGTCCCGATCGTTTGCGAGCGCATGAATCTGCCGCCACACGGCGAGCTCTTCGGCGAAGCGCGCGGCTGTCCGCAACCAACCGGCAAGCTCCACGAGCGCAGAGCGAGCGGCGTCGGTTGCGAAGATATTCGGAGAGAGCACGTAGGCCTCGACGTCGATACGAGCGTTCTGAATCATCCCGAGCTTCTGCGAAACACGCGCGCGATGCAGCCGCGCGTCCGCGAACAAGGGCAACCGCTCGATGGCCACCGAATAGGTCCGGTGAGCTTCCACGAGATCACCGAGACGCTCACGGAGATTTCCGAGCGCGAGATAGCAACGCTCGCACGTTCCGTCGACACCTAGCGCTTCGTGATAGAGCGCGATCGCTGGATACACGTTGCCTTGAGCTTCCTCGCGCGCTGCGTGCTCGAATACGAGGTCCGAAGAGGCTGCGTGCGCGCGCATCGGCAGTGTCATCAGCGCGAGTGCCGTGACGAACGAGAGAGCGAGTCGAGTCACGCCGCCATCCGTGCGTCTCAGGTGTCGAATCCGGTTTGCGCTACGGACTTCGCGGAGACCCACTCCAAGAGGCCCTCGGTGCCCAGCTCGCGACCGATGCCGGACGCCTTGACCCCGCCGAAGGGAAGGGCGGCTTCGGAGACGACCATCTCGTTGATGAACGTGAGCCCCGCATCCAGGGTGCGAACGGCTCTCTCCGCCTCTTTCGCGTCGCGCGTGAAGACCGCGCTTCCGAGTCCGTAGCGCGATGCGTTCGCGAGTCGAATGGCTTCGTCGATATTTTCGACTTCGGTCACGACGGCCAATGGCCCGAAGATCTCTTCGTTGCGAAGGGTCTGCATCGTATCTTTCGTCGCGCGAACGACCATTGGCGGAACGAAATAGCCCTTTGGAGAAGGCACTTTTCCGCGAAAGAGCTCTTCTGCGCCGGCCTCGCGTAGCTTCTCTCCCTGCTGGAGGATCGCGTCACGAAGAGGCGCTTTGGCGAGAGGTCCGAGCGTCGTCGCTTCTTCCATCGGATCTCCGACGACCAATGCTTTTGCGCGCGCGATGAAT
>JAHFDV010000725.1 GCA_023248815.1 Myxococcales bacterium | reverse complement strand
ATGCCTTGCGCGGGTTATCTTGCATCTCGAGCTGCGCGCGCGCCATGACGGCTTGCACGTCGCCCTCTTTGAAGTCGGCGGCGAGCTTCTTCAGCGCTTCCTGGCGACCTTCTTCCGTGCTCGCGCCCTGGAGAAGCGTGCCGATCGCCGTCGTCTTTTTAACGTAGCGAACGACCCAGATTCCCGCACCGATCGCGATGAGCGTCAGCGTGCCGGCGACTGCCTTCGGGATCCAACCTTGAATGATGATCGCAATGACCCAGATGACGGCGAGCGCTGCGCCGACACGAATGAACATCGTGCGAAGCGCGGGAGCTCCCGTGGGCGCGGGCGCGGTGCTTGGGCGCGCCAAAGCTTCGAGATCGCGTTTGAGATCTTCCGGGCTTTTTTTGGTCTTTTCCGCCATGGCTCGCGGTGTGTACCAGGCCGGGGGGATCCGCGCAAATGGCAACGAAACGCGGGGGGACACAGCCAAAAGACGGTGCGCAGCCGTTCTCAACCCGCGGGGATGGATTTCGAAGGCGGGGGCGGCGGAAGGCTCGACGGAAGGACCTCGAGCGACAGCTCGGGATCGGTGCGATGGGCGACTTCCCGAAAATGCAGGAACAAGCTCTGCGTGAGCGACATGCACGGAACTGCGAGCAGCGCTCCGACGGCGCCGAACAGATGCTCTCCCGCGAGCAACGAAGCCACGACGAGGACCGGATGAATTTTCGCGGCGTCGCCCATGATCTTGGGATTGAAGAAGTTGGCTTCGAGCTGATGAATCGCGAGAATCCAAAGGAAGACGAGTGCGCCCGTCTGCCACGACTGCGTGAGTCCGATTGCGACGACGGGGATCGAGCTCGCGATGACACCGAAGATCGGAACGAGCGAGAGCACCGTCGCGAGGATGGCAAGGATCGGCCAGTATTTCAGCCCCAAGATCGCGAACCCAACGGCGCTCAGTGCTCCGTTCACGAGGCAGATCATGAGCTGGCCGCGAATGACGCCCGAGAGGCCCTTGTCCATCCGCATGATGAGACGTTCGAAATCGTAGCGCGCCGAAGGGCGAATCAGCGTTCGGAAGAACGCGAAGATCTTCTCCTTCGTCATCATCAAGTAGGCGGCGATCATCAGCGTGAGGCCGAACACGAAGAAGAACCGACTCACGCCGCGCACGATGCCGCCCGTGAGCTTCACGAGCTCGAACGCGTTGTGGCGCGCGTAAGAGACGCCGCCTTCGATCGAACGCGCAATGAGTTGATCGGGATCGAGCGGCGTCTTTTTGTCGTCAGCGCGGTCGACGACATAGCCGTCTTGGTCGGGACGAATGATGAAGCCGCTCCCCAGCTCGATCGCGTACGTGTCGTCGGCGCGCTTTTTGACGACGACGCTGGGCTCATTGGAGGGCGGTACTTCGACGGGGGCTTCGCGCCCCGTCAACGCGCGCAGACGCGACTGAAACGCCGGGACCCATTCGCGCGATGCGGTCGCCGAGATCTTCGGTAGCTCGCGCACGAAGCCTTGGACTTCTTGTCCGATGCGCGGCGCCGTGAGTCGAACGAAGAGGAAAAGTGAGCCTAAAACAACGGTGTAGACGATGAGGATCGACACCGCGCGACTCGCTCTTTTCGCCTCGACGAGCTCCACGAGGGGCATCAGCACGTAGGCGATGACGATCCCGAGAATCACAGGCAAGAGCACTTCGTGCGCGACGACGATCGCCGCCACGACGAAGAGCGTGCTCACCGTGAGGAAGATCGCGCGACGCGAAAAGAAGGGGCGGGGGGCGCCTTCGAACATTGTAGGGCGGCATGCTACCAGCGATTCGCGCGAGTTGTACGAGCTCTTCGTTGGCGGGGGGCGCCGAAGCCTGATAATTTGTTCCTACCCGTATGGGCAAAGGGAAGCTCCAAGTCGGCAGCGTTTTCGCGGAGAAATACCGCGTCCTTTCGCCTTTGTCGGAAGGTGGGATGGGCGCGCTTTACGTCGCAGAGAATATCCACCTCCAAAAAGAGCTCGCTCTGAAGCTCATGCACGAGAACCTTGCCGACGACGAGGTGTTGCGAAGGCGCTTCCTCGCCGAAGCGCGCATGGCAGCGCG
Organism: Myxococcales bacterium; assembly: GCA_023248815.1. Taxonomy (GTDB): domain Bacteria; phylum Myxococcota_A; class Polyangia; order Polyangiales; family Polyangiaceae; genus JAHFDV01. The sequence continues at coordinate 235 of JAHFDV010000725.1, read as the reverse complement.
CATCAAGAATGGCCACATCGTCGACGTCCAAGACGTCGGCATCGATCCCGTCACGAACATCCCTTACATGGCGATGGAGCTTCTCGATGGCAAGGATCTCAAGAAGCGCATGCGCGAGGGGCTGCCGTCTTTCGATGAAGCCTGCACGATCTTGAAGCAGATCTTTCTCGCGCTTTCGGCTGCGCACGCCATCCCCGTCGTCCACCGCGACCTCAAGCCCGCGAACATCTACTTG
>JAHFDV010000303.1 GCA_023248815.1 Myxococcales bacterium | reverse complement strand
CTCGGGCCAGAGATTGACGAGCTTCGCGCACGTGCGCACTTCGACGCGGGCGACTACGAGAGCGCGGGCGACCTTTACGCGAAGACGACCCGCATCGAAGATCGCATGAGGGGGGCACTTGCATACGAGCGAGCCGATCACGTCGACCGCGCAGAAGCTCTCCTTTCGACGCTGCTTGGGCATCCGAAGAAGACACGTCGTCTCGAAGCCGAGATCCGCTCCCGTCGTTTGCGATTGAAGCTCGGGAGTGCGGCGCGCGATGCCGAGGACGCGCGCTGGATCGTCGTGCACGCCCCCGATACGACCTTTGCAAAAGACGCGTCGAAGGTACTCGCGCGGCTCTCGCCGAACCAACCGCTCACGGGAGAAGAAGAGGTCGCGCGCGCAAAGATCTTCTCGGAGTCCGCAGACGTCGAAGAAGCACTCGCGGCACTGACGCGAGCCGAGGAAAGCGGAATTCCGAAAGATCGCCACGAGCGCCTCCGTCTTCGAGCAGACGTGCTCATCCGAAACCGCACGCGGCTGAACGATGCCGTTCGCTGGCTCGACGAAGCGCGACGCGTCACGAACGAGCACGCCAACGAAGATGCTCTTCTCGCCGCGCGCACGCTTTCACGCGTCGATCGCGACGACGAAGCGATCGAGCGTTATCTCGAGCTCGACAAGAAAGCTCCGCGCACGCGCTTTGGAGAAGAAGCTCTTTTTCTCGCTGCACGGCTTCATGCGATTCACCATCGCTGGGAGAAGGCCAAGGCCCTCCTTCTCGATCACGAGAAGCGCTACGCAAAAGGGGAGCACCGCAGCGAGCGTCGCCGCTACATCGCGCTCGCCAACCTCATCGAGAAAAGGTTCAAAGACGCGCGTGTGCAATACGAAGCGCTCTCTGCCGACGAAACGGATCCGATCGATGGTGGTACTTTCCGCTATTTCGCGGCGCTCGCAGCGTATCGCGATGGCGACCGAACGCATGCGACGGCTTCGTGGTCGGCACTTGCGAGCGAGCGACCGTTCGAATGGGCCGGCCTTCTCGCACGCCTGCGACTCAAGGCAGACGGAAACGCGAAAGATCCCGCGGCGCCGCTTGCCAGTCATCCGAGCGTTCCCCTCCCGCCCCCCATCGACCTCCTTGCAAAGATTGGCTTCGACGACGAGGCCGAGCGGCGGCTCGACGTTCGCGATCACGAAATTGAATTTTCGTCGAAGGTCGATCTCGCGTGCGCGACGTACTTGCAGATCGATCGGGCCAAGACGCTTTTTCAAGTAGCGAGGCGCGTGCCCCGCGCCGCGCTTCTCGGTGAACCGACAGAAGCGCATGCGACGCTCGTGCGGTGCGTGTATCCCACGCCCTTCGCTCTAACGGTGTTGCGCCGTGAGTCGGCCAATGACGTCCCACACGGTCTAGTGCATGCGGTGATGCGACAAGAGAGCCAGTTTCTTCCGACCGCGGTCTCACCCGCGCGCGCGCTCGGCCTCATGCAGGTGATGCCAGATACGGCGGATCGCTTGCTTCGCGAGCACGGAAAATCGCTCGGCGAAGAGGACCGGCTCCTCGATCCCGATCTGAACATCGCGCTCGGTGCCGAATATCTCCGTTCGATGCTGGTCACATTTCAAGATCGCGTGCCGCTCGCAGTGGGCGCTTACAACGCGGGTCCCGATGCGGTGAAGCGCTGGCGTGATCGCAACAAGGAGCTCGAGACGGACGTATTCGTCGAGCAGATACCTTTCACCGAGACGCGGGCTTACGTGATGCGCGTCGTCGGAAATTTCGCGCGCTACCGTGCTCTCGCCGAGCCCGCCGATCTCGATGTCGGCTTCGCGTTGCGAGATTGAACGCTCGTTTCGGCGACGTTCCGAGACTTTTTGCCTCATTTGTCCGCAAAGTTTCCGCACCGTGAGGCCGAGAAAAAAGTACACTGCGTGGTTCTCATGGAGGGAGCTCTAGAAAGGATCAGGCAGCGCGCTGCGCATGCCAGTCCGCTCGCTCTCTCCGCGCGGGTAAACCCGCATGATGGGGCATCGGGGCGACGGTCGTGATTGGGCTGCTTCTTTCACTCGTCTTCATCTTCCTCAACGGCTTCTTCGTCGCTGCGGAGTTTGCGTTCGTAAAAATTCGCGCAACCCAGCTGACCGCGCGTGCAAAAAAGGGTGAACGTCGCGCGATCACGGCTTCGCGCATCGTCGAACGCCTCGACCGCTATCTCTCCGTCACGCAATTCGGCATCACCCTCGCGAGCCTCGGACTCGGTTGGATCGGCGAGCCCGCGATCGAAACACTGACGCACGGCTGGGTCGTGCGGTTTGGGTACGATCACATCGCGGGAATCCGCATCGCCGTCATCGCCGTCGCGTTCGGTCTCCTCACGTTCGCGCACGTGCTCTTCGGCGAGCTCGTCCCTAAGTTGATCGCCATTCAGCGAACGGAGCAGACGGCGCTCGTATCGGCATTCCCGCTGCGGGTCATCTATCTCGCGTTCATGCCGCTCCTCTGGATCCTCGAGCGCGCATCGCGCCTGATTCTGCGCACGATGGGGCTCTCTCCCGACGCCGTGAGTGAAGGTACGCTCTCCGAGGACGAGATCGTCGGCATCTTGGCCGCGCAAGCTGCGCGCACCGAACAAGGTCGTGACAAAGTTCAGCTCGTCGAACGCGTGCTGCGTTTTTCGCAGCGCACTGCCCGTCACGCGATGGTTCCTCGCGTCGACGTCGTCTTTCTTCCGATCACTACGCGCGGCGCCGATGCCGTGAAAGTGTTGAAGCAGAATCAGTTCTCGCGCGTGCTCCTCACCAAAGAGAAGTCACTCGATGCCGTCGAGGGCTACATCTACACGAAGGAATTCTTGCTGGACGTCGGCGCGACGGTCGAGCCCGAGCTCCGGCGATTCCGGCGTGACGTGCTTTTCGTTCCCGAGGGACAGAGCCTCATCGACGTCCTCCGCAACATGCAAGCGGGCCAGAGTCACGTCGCCGTCGTCGTCGACGAATACGGCGGTACGAGCGGGATCTTGACGATGGAAGATCTTCTCGAGGAAATCGTCGGTGAGATCCGCGACGAGTTCGACGAAGAACCGCCCGATGTTCTCAGCGTTGCGGGCGAGCCCGACGTCTGGGACGTCAACGCGCGCGTACCTCTCGACGAGCTTCGCGCCATCGGCGTCATCGTCGACGGAGAGCAGGGCGCAGAGACCGTGGGCTCCGTCTTCTTCGAAAAGCTCGGCAAACTTCCCAAACGTGGAGACGAAGTAGAGATCGCCTTCAATGCGACGGCGACGGCGACGCAGATCTTGAAGCGCCGCATTTTGCGCGTCCGAATCCGCGTGAAGAAGGACCTCGAAGAGACTACTGAATAGAGCGTAGCGGCGCCGTGAGGCACCGAACGAGAGAAGCTCATGCCGGATCCGGTCGACGTCATCGAATCCATTCTGCCGCCCGAGGGAACCGTTGCGATTCCCCTCCGCGAGCTGGCGACCGAGCTCCTCGGCAAGGGGTCGCACCGAGTACACGTGGCGGGCGCGCGCGGATCGGCGACGATCTTCCTGGCCGCCGAGCTCTTGCGGAAAGGGGCGACCCTCGCGCTCGTGACCGAAGACGGCGATCTCGCCGAAAAGCTTCGTGACGAGCTCGCGTTCGTCGTTGGTGACGCGGCACTCGCAGAAGACATCGTCGTGTACCCCGGCCACGAAGGGTCGCCGTATTCGGAGATCCATCCGGATCGTGCGCTCGCGATGGGGCGGGTCGTCGCCCTCGATCGCATTGCTCGCAAAAAATTTCGCGCGCTCGTTCTACCCGCGCAGGCTCTCGTCAGAAAGCTCGTCCCGCCAGAGGCGATTCAGAATGCGGCACGCATGCTGCGCGTGGATGAAGACATCGAGCGCGACGCCTTCGTTCGAGAGCTCGCGGAGATGGGATACGTGCGGGTTCCCGTCGTCGAAGATCCGGGAACGTTTGCGGTGCGCGGCGCGCTGATCGATCTCTGGAGCGTCGGCGAAGAACGCCCGATTCGCATCGAGCTCTTCGGCGACACCGTTGCCGCACTTTCTCCGTTCGACCCGTTCGAGCAGCGGGTCATCAAAGAGCGCTTGTCGGAGCTGCGCGTTCTTCCTTTGCGCGAAGTGGTCCTTCGACCCGATACGCAAGCGCACGCCCGGAAAGCGATCAATGCGCTCGCCGATTCGAATGATTGGCCGACGATGAAGTCACGCGAGCTCATCGAGCAGGTCACCTCGGGAAGATCCTTCTTCGGGAGCGAAGGTTGGCTGCCCGTCTATTACGACGCGCTCGTTCCTCTCTTGGACGTGATCGGAGATGACATCGTCGTTCTCGTCGATGGCGCCGAGGCTTGTGTCCGCGCCGCACTCAGCGAGGTCGAACAGGCGAAGGAAGAAGAAGCGGCAAAAGGAAAGGTCCCGCATCTTCCTGCCTCTGCGTTCTTCGCCGAGCCCGACGATGTCGCCACGAACCTTGCGAAAAGGCGCGTCGCGACGCTCACCGCGACGAACATCCTCGGAGAAAGTGGGGAGGGGCTCGCCGCTCTCGCTGGCGGGACGACCACCGCTCGTGATCTCGCCGCGCGCGATCAATCGGATCTCGTTCGTGCATTGAAAGAGGCACGTGGCGGCACGGCGCGCGACAAGCTCCTGCTTTCACTCGCACGACGCATCGAAGCATGGCGGGGAGACGGCCTTTCCGTCGTCATCGTCGCGCGCGCGGTCGCCCAGCGCGAACGGCTCGAGCTCTTGCTTCGTCACCTGAGCCTGACGGCGACATCCACAGAAACGCCATTTTCCAAGGGCTCTACGGAACTGCGACTCGTCGTTGGCCAGCTCTCTCGCGGCGTCATTCTCCCGGCGGAAGGGCTCGCAGTCGTCACCGAGGAAGAGATCTTCGGATCACGCGCGGAGAGGAAAAAGGCGCGCAGCGATCGCAAGACGAAGCGCCAAGGGCTGGAAGATCTCAAGAGCCTCCATACGGGCGATCTCGTCGTTCACGCCGATCACGGCATCGGGCGCTACCTCGGCCTCCATCACAAATCGATCGGTGGAACGCGCATCGATCTTCTCGTCGTCGAATACGCCGGCGGCGACAAGCTCTATCTCCCCGTTCACCGCCTCGAGCAGGTCCAAAAGTATTCGGGAGGGGAGGCGAGCTCGTCGAAGCTCGATCGCCTCGGCGGGTCGACGTTCGCAAAGACGAAGTCCCGCGTACGCGCTGAAGTTCGCAAGATGGCGGATGAGCTCCTGCGCCTCTATGCCGAACGAAAGGCCAAAGAGGGGCACGCACTCCAGCCGATCGACGACGAGTACCGCACATTCGAAGCCACGTTTCCCTTCGAAGAGACACCCGACCAAGCGCGCGCGATTGCCGACGTCAATCACGACCTCGAAGAACCGCGCCCGATGGACCGTCTCGTCTGCGGCGATGTCGGCTTCGGAAAAACGGAAGTCGCGATTCGCGCGGCGTTTCGCGTCGCGATGGCGGGGAAGCAAGTCGCACTGCTTTGCCCGACGACGGTGCTCGCGCAGCAGCACTACCGAACGCTCGAAAGTCGCTTTCGCGACTACCCCATCCGCATTCGCGCGATGAGCCGTTTCCAGACGAGCAAAGAGCAAGAGGAAACGGTGCGTCTTCTCAAGGATGGCCAGGTCGACGTCGTCGTTGGAACGCATCGTTTGCTCTCGAAAGACATCTTCTTCAAGGATCTCGGTTTGCTCGTCGTCGACGAAGAACAGCGCTTCGGCGTCGTTCACAAGGAGCGTATCAAGCAGCTCCGCACGAGCGTCGACGTGCTCACGCTCACTGCGACCCCGATTCCGCGCACCTTACAGATGGCGGTCACCGGCATTCGCGATCTCTCGCTCATCTCCACACCGCCGCAAGACCGTCGCGCGATTCGCACGATCGTCACGCGCTTCGACAAAGACGTGATTCGCGAAGCATTGCAGCGCGAGCTGTCACGCGGCGGGCAGATCTTCTATGTCTACAATCGCATCGAGCGGCTTCATGAAAAGGCGCACACCCTCCGCGAGATCTTTCCCGAAGCGCGCATTGCGGTCGCTCACGGACAGATGACCCGCGGCGGCACGGCGAAGGATTCGAGTCAGCTCGAAAAGACCATGGTCGACTTCGTCGAGGGTCGTTACGACATCTTGGTCGCCACGGCGATCATCGAAAGTGGTCTCGACATCCCGCGCGCCAACACGATGATCGTCGACCGCGCCGATCTCTTCGGGCTCGCGCAGCTCTATCAACTTCGAGGGCGCGTCGGCCGTTCGAAAGAGCGCGCCTACTGCTATCTCGTCGTTCCCCCCGAAGAGAGCTTCAACGAGGACGCGCGCTTTCGCATCGAGGCGCTCGAGCGACACACCGAGCTCGGCAGCGGTTTCCAGATCGCTTCCTTGGATCTCGAATTGCGCGGTGGCGGCGATCTTCTCGGGGCCGAGCAATCGGGAAGCGTCGCGAGCGTCGGCTTCGACATGTTCGTTTCGATGCTCGAGGATGCGGTGCACGAGCTTCGCGGTGAAGACGTCGTCCACGAGGTCGATCCCGAGCTCTCGTTCGACGTCACGGCGCTCCTGCCGGAAGACTACGTGGCAGACGTCGGCTTGCGACTCTCGCTTTACAAGCGACTCGCGAGCGCGATCGACGAAGGCGAAGTTGCAGATCTCGGCGAGGAGCTGGAAGAGCGCTTCGGCCCGCCACCCGAAGACACGAAGCGACTCCTCCGCCTCATGACGGTGAAAACGGAGCTCCGAAAGATGCGCGCTCTCGGCTGCGAAGCGAGCGCGAATCTCGTGACGATTCATCTGCGCGAAGACACGCCGCTCGACGCCGAGAAGATCCTCGAGCTCGTGAAACGACGGGACAGTCCATATCGCCTGACGCCCGACATGCGCCTTTCACGGAGGTTCGGCAAAGGTCGCGAGGGGCTCACCAATGCCGAGCGCATGCTCGAAGAGCTGCGCGTGGCATGGAAAACCGACGGGTGAGCATTCCGCGCGCGCGCCCCAAGGTTCCGCCCGAGGCTCGGGTCGAAGCATCGTGAGCGCGCTTTTGCTTTCGGCCCTCTTTGCGGCGACGGACCTGGAAGCCGTGATGCAAATCGCGGAGCGGCGGCGTCAGGGGGAGGAGACGATGTTTGCCCGCGAGGAGCGCGAAAAGGCGCGCGTCCTCGAAGAGCATTCACGGCCTCGGAAAGAAGTATTCGTCGGTGTGGCGTCGCTCACGGACGAGAAGGGGAGCACGGCGTTCGGATTCTCGGCGACGGGAAGGATGCCTCTGACGACGGTCTTCGCTGTCGGCC
>JAHFDV010000302.1 GCA_023248815.1 Myxococcales bacterium | reverse complement strand
GTGATGAACCTCATCGGTGATGTCAAAGGCAAAGACTGCATCATCATCGACGACATGATCGACACCGCCGGGACACTCTGTGGAGCGGCGCAAGCTCTCGCCGATCGCGGCGCCAACAGAATCGTCGCGTGCGCGTCGCACGGTATTCTTTCAGGCCCCGCCATCTCGCGTATCGCGGCGTCGCCCCTCACCGAGGTGGTCGTCACCGATTCCGTTCCGCTTTCGGCGGAAGCGTCCGCCTGCGGCAAGATCAAGCAGATCTCGATCGCGAAGCTTCTCGCGGAAGCCATCAAGCGCATCCACAGCTCCGACTCGATCAGCTCGCTCTTTTCCTGACCGCAGCCGCTGGGCTCGAAGAGAGGATCGCGAGCGGAATCGTTCAGATTCCGTTGCGTGTTTTCTGGATCCGCGCTACGTACACGCCCCGCTCTCGGGTTTTCCCGAAAGAACGCGTTTTTCACGGGAAACTCGGCCAATTCCGGGCCCCAGTGACGATTAGGAGATTCGATCATGACCGCCAGCATTCCCCCCGCAAGCCCGATGCCCGCACTTCTCGTCAAGGGTCGCAAGCCCAATGGAAAGGGCGCCATCAAGATCCTTCGCCGTGAAGGCAAAGCACCCGCGGTCGCCTACGGCAAGACCTTCGCAGCGACGCCGATCTCGGTGACGCCGAAGGAAGTCGCGACGATTCTCACGAGCGAGCGCGGCCAGAACACGGTCATCAAAATGACCATCGAGTCGAACCCCGAAGCCAAGGGCGCGAACGACGGCAAGAGCCTTCTCGTGATGATCAAAGACTACTCGTACCATCCCGTCACCCGCGCGCTCGAGCACGTCGACTTCGTCGAAGTGAAGCTCGACCAAGTCGTGTTGGTGAACGTGCCCCTCGTCTTCACGGGCAAGCCCGCAGGTGTCGTCAAGGGCGGCATCATTCGTCAGGTCTTCCGCACGCTTCCCGTGCAGAGCCTCCCGGACCGCGTTCCACTCCGCATCGAAGTCGATATCACGCACCTCGAGCTCGGCGAGCACGTCGCGACCAAGGATCTCAAGCTCGGCGAAGGCGTCAGCGTCACGCTTCCTGAAGAGCAGACGCTCATCGCCGTCGTCACGCCCGAGAAGGATCGCTCGGCCGAAGACGACGCAGCCGCTGCTGCCGCTGCCCCCGCGGGCGCGACTGCCGCTGCTGCTCCTGCTGCTGGCGCCGCTGCCGGCAAAGACGCGAAGGCAGCCGCTCCGGCCGCCGCCGCGAAGGACGCAAAGAAGAAGTAATTCTTCGACTCGTCTGAATGTGAAAGGCCCCGCGAAAGCGGGGCCTTTTGCTTTTTTGTCGCTCCGCGTTTTGTGCTTTCGTGAGCGCTCGTCGGCGCTATGGTGCGCGCGCTTCCATGTGGCTCATCGTCGGGCTCGGTAATCCGGGCAAAAAGTATTCGGGCAATCGGCACAATATCGGCTTCATGATCGCAGACGCGCTGCGCGCGAAGCTTTCGCTGCCGGACTACCGCGACAAGTTCTCGGGCGAGTTCACGCGTGGGGACGAGGTCTCGATTTTGAAGCCGCAGACGTTCATGAACGTATCCGGTGAGTCGGTGCAGCCGTGCGCCGCGTTCTTGAAAGTCCCACCTGCGCAGGTACTCGTGATTCACGACGAGCTCGACGTTCCCTTCGACGAAATCCGATTGAAGCAGGGCGGGGGACACGGCGGCCACAACGGTCTTCGCAGCATCATCGAGCGCTTCGGAGCGGACTTTCCGCGCTTGCGCGTAGGGGTGGGTCGTCCGCCCGCAGACTTCAAAGGCGACGTCGCCGATTTCGTCCTCAATGACTTCGCTGGCGCCGAGAAGGCAGCTCTACCCAAGATCGTCGAGCGTGGCGTCGATTCCAGCGTCCGCGTCATGAAAGACGGCGTTCTTCGAGCGATGGACTTCGTGAATCGGAAACCGAAGCCGCCGAAGCCCCCGAAAGAACCGCCAAAAGCACCCCCGGCTCCCGGCTCTCTCTGAGAAGGCGGAGACCGCGCGCAAAAAGAGCTCAGGCCTCGCGCTTTCCGCAGACACGCTGACGGCCTCGTGCTAGAAAACGCGCCCCTTTTCAAAAAGGGACTCGCTCGCGGCACTTCCGCCGTGGGCCAATCCTCGGAGACTTCAATCCGGGGCAGACCAAGAGAAACACATGCCAGAACTCATCAGAGCCAAAGAATACGAGACGATCTACGTTCTCCGTGGAGACGTGGACGCCGATACGGCAGAGCGCGTTCAAGCCCGCGTCGCCGAAGTTGTCGCCCGTGAAAACGGCAAGCTCGTCAAGGTCGACGCTTGGGGTCGCCGCCGTCTTGCTTACCCCGTGCAGAAGCAGAAGCGCGGCGTGTACGTGTACCTTCAGTACGTCGGCAAGGGTTCGCTCGTTGCCGAGCTCGAGCGCAACTTGAAGCTTCAGGACGCGGTCCTCAAGTTCCAGACCGTTCAGCTCAAGGACGACGTCAACCTCGCGGAAATCACCGTGAATGCAGACGACGTCAAGCTCGGTCGCCTCGAGCTCGCCGCAGAGCCGGAAGAGACCGATTCGAAAGAGCGTTCGCTCGGATTCATCCAAGACGAAAGCCCGCGCCGTCACGATCGCGATGATCGTGAAGGACCGCAAGACGCGCCCGAGGGCGACGACGGCGAAGAGGGCGAGACCACTGAGACGGAAGAGGAGGCATCATGAAGCCGCAGATCGCAGAAGAAGACAAAGACAAGAGCGGCGACGACGGCCCACGCCGATCCGGCAAGAAGCGCGTCTGCAAGTTCTGCTCGGATAAGAACGAAGTCATCGACTACAAAGATCCGCAAGCACTTCGCTATTTCATCTCGGATCGCGGGAAGATCACGCCGCGCCGAATCAGCGGTAACTGCGCCCTTCATCAGCGCAAGATCACGACCGCCATCAAGCGCGCGCGCAATATCGCGCTCCTTCCCTTCACCGTAACGGCGGGCTGAGGTTCAACATGCCAACCACTATCCAAGTCGTCCTTCAAGAAGACGTCGAAAAGCTCGGCAAGTCCGGTGAGCTCGTCAAGGTTCGCCCGGGTTTCGCCCGTAACTACCTCATTCCGCGCCAGCTCGGCGTGACCGCGACCACCGCCCAGGTGAATCGCATCAACCACGAGCGCGCAGTCATCGCCGCGAAATACGAGAAGACGAAGAAGGAGAGCAAAGCGCTCGCCGACAAGCTCTCGCAGGTCAAGGTCAAGATCGCCCGGCCCGTCGGTGACGACGACCGTCTCTTCGGTTCCGTCACGTCGAAAGACATCCACGCCGCTCTCGAAGCGGCGGGTCACAAGGTCGACAAGAAGAAGATCTCCTTGGCCGAGCCGATCAAGCAGCTCGGTGAGTTCGAAGTTTCGGTTCGTCTCATGACGGACGTGAACGCGATCATCAAGGTCGAAGTCACGAAGAAGTAATTCGTACTTCGGGTCTCAATCCCGAACGAACGCCGCGCCTCTCACAGAGTGCGCGGCGTTTTTCTTTTGTCGCCCGATCACTCTCCAAGCGCGCTCGCATCTCGGCTAGTACTCGAAGGGCATGGCGCAGCGCACTTGGCAGAACGATCGTAAACGCGACGCGGAGCCGATCTCGATCGAAGGACGTGTTCCGCCGCACGATCTCGACGCCGAGGCCGCCGTTCTCTCGGCGATCATGATCGACAACTCGGCACTCGACAAAGTGCTCGAGTTCCTGCGTCCGGAGCATTTCTACTCGGAAGCGCATCGTCGTATTTTCGAAGCGTGTCTCGAGCTGCGTGGTGTCGGGCAGCCCGTCGACGTCGTGCAAGTAGGCTCGTTCTTGAAGAGCCGTGAACGCATCTCGCAGGTCGGCGGTATGGCGTACCTCACCGAGGTCTTGAACGCCGCCCCCGCGGTCGCCAACGTCGCCGCCTACGGAAAGACGATTCACGAAAAATGGCGCGTGCGCGAGCTCATCGGCACGTGTCAACGCGTCGTCGCCCAGGGCTACATCGACTACGGCGAGCCCCAAGCCTTCATCGACTCGACCGAGCAGTCGATCTACCAAATCGCGCGCACCAGCGAATCGAGCAGCGTCGAGCGCTTGCTCGAGGTCATGAAGAAATCCTTCAAGGCGCTCACCGAGGCCATGCAGCGCGGCGATCGCATCACCGGCATGTCGACGGGATTCGAGCGCGTCGACCGCATGACAGGCGGTCTTCACGAAGGCGACCTCACGATCGTCGCGGCTCGCCCTGGCATGGGAAAGACGTCGTTCTGCTTGAACCTCGCAGCCAACGTCGCGAGCGTGAAGCGCAAAGTCGCCGAGCAGAACCCCACCGACAAGTGGGAAGAGGGCGGAACGGGAGTCGTCTTCTTCTCGCTCGAAATGCCGCGCGAACAGATCGCAAACCGTATGGTTTGTTCGGAAGGGAAAGTCGACGTCAGCAAGCTTCGTCAGGGCTATCTCAACGCCGAAGACTGGGGCCGGCTCACACAGGCCGCTTCGTATCTCGGCAGTCTTCCGATTTGGATCGACGACTCGCCGGGCATCTCCATTCTCGAGCTCCGCGCCAAAATCCGCCGGCTCCAGGCCGAGTACGATCGCCCCGAAGTCGACGGGAAGCCTGGTCGCAAGATCGGTCTCGTCGTCGTCGACTACCTCCAGCTCATGCGCGGACGTGACGGCGCGAACTCACGCGAGCAAGAAATCAGCGAGATCTCCCGCGGTCTGAAGGGCCTCGCGAAGGAGCTTCGAATTGGCGTGATTGCGCTCTCTCAGCTGAACCGCGCCGTCGAGACGCGTAGCGAGAAGCAAAAGCGACCGATGCTCTCCGACCTCCGTGAGTCCGGCGCAATCGAGCAAGACGCAGACAACATCTGCTTCATCTATCGCGACGAGTATTACAACAAGGACACGATCTCCGACGAAGAGCGAAACATCGCGGAGCTCATCGTAGCTAAGCAACGTAACGGCCCGACGGGCACCGCGAAGATTCGCTTCGATAGCCAGTACACGCGCTTCGACAATCTCGCGGCAGGTGAGTTCGAGGACGAACCCGAATGAGCTCCGCGATCGCGCGCCTCATCGACGAGAAGAGCGTCATCGTCACGGTCGGCGCTGGCGGTGTCGGCAAGACGACGACGGCCGCGGCGATCGCGCTTCAAGGCGCTCTTCGCGGAAAACGCGTTCTCTGTCTAACCGTCGACCCCGCGAAACGTCTTGCCGAGAGCTTCGGCTTTCAGGAGATGCCGAAGGAAGCCGCCGAGATCCCGAAGGCACGTTTCGAGGCCGCGGGTCTCCATCCGAAGGGCACGCTCTCGGTGACCATGCTCGACGTGAAGAGCACCTTCGACGACTTCGTTCGACGCAGCACCGCGTCTCCAGCGGCAGCCGATCGCATTTTGCAAAATCGCCTGTATCAGTACATGTCCACGTCGCTCGCCGGGACGCAGGAATACATGGCGATGGAGAAGCTCGCCGAGGTGAAGTCGAAAGGCAAATACGACCTCATCGTGCTCGACACTCCGCCGACCGCCAACGCTCTCGACTTTCTCGATGCGCCAGAACGCCTCGTCGATGCGCTGGATTCTGCCGCACTGAAGTGGTTCGTCATGGCCTTCAAGAGCTCCGGGAAGTTCTCGCTGAACATCTTGGCGAAGGGCGCCGCCTTGGCGCTCCAGACGATTGGAAAGATCACGGGCGGTGACTTTCTCGAACAGCTCGCCGAGCTCGTGAGCGAGCTATCGGTCCTTTTCGACAGCTTCCGGGAGCGCGCGGTGGAGGTCCAAAAAACGCTCCGTGCTCCCGATGTCGCGTTCCTTCTCGTCACGTCGCCGAGCCCGCTCAGCGTTCGTGAAGCGCTCTACTTCGCCGATCGTCTACGCGAAGCGGGTATTCCTCGTAGCGGCTTCATCGTGAATCGCATGCATGGTGAGCACGGTGAGATCGCAAGCGAACAGCTCGTAGGTTCCGCACTGTCGCGTCGCGGCCTCGAGCCCGGCCTTGCGTCAGCGATCGTTCGCGCGGCGAGCGAGGAACGCTTCATCGCGCTGGAAGATGCGCGCCAGATCGCGCTACTTCGTCCGCACCTTCAAGATGGCGTGCCGATCGTCGCGCTCCCGGATTTTCCGACGAGCGTGCAAGATCTGCCGCTCCTCGCCAAGCTCGGCGAATACGCGACCGCCTAGTTCACGAATCGCGAACGGCACGGCTTCGCGGTGTTACGCCGCTCAGCCGTCGGTAGGATCGTTCTCAGCCGTCCGTCGGATCGGAGTTGCGCGGGCCGTACTTGAGCTCATCGAGCGTCTTGCGGCGCTTCGGACGATAGTGAATCCGAATCGGTACGCCTTCGAAGCCGAACGACTGTCGCAAGCGATTGGCCACGAAGCGCTGATACGAGAAATGGATCGACTCGGGAGCGTTCGAGATGACGATGAACGTCGGCGGGCGCGTCTCGGCCTGCGTGATGTAGTAGAGGCGCGGCGCCTTTCCGCCCTTGGTGGGTGGCGGCTTCGTCTCGAGCACTTCGTTGAAGAAGCGATTGAGCTCGCCCGTCGTGACGCGCTTCGAGTATTCGATGCCGACCTTGTCGAGGGTGCGCATGAGCTCGGCGATTCCGCGCCCTGTTTTTGCGCTGATCGTCACGACCTCGGCGTAGGGAGCGAACGCTAGCTTTTCGCGAGCGCGCTCGATGGCCTTCGCTACCTCTTCTTTACTCAGAAGATCGGTCTTGTTGAGCGCGACGACGATTCCTTTGGCGCGGTCGGTCGCGAGTCCGAGAATCTTGGCGTCTTGTTCGACGACACCCTCTTCTGCGTCGACTACGAGCACCGCGAGATCCGAGCGCTCGAGGCTGCGAATCGCGTGGAGAACGCTCATCGATTCGACCGGATCTTCTTCTTTCGACACTTTGCCTTTGCGACGAATACCGGCCGTGTCGACGAAGACGTAGCTCTTGTCGCCTTGCTTCAGGAGCAGGTCGATTGCGTCGCGCGTAGTCCCAGGCTTGGAATCGACCATCATGCGGTCGGTGCCTGCAAGACGATTGAGGAGACTCGATTTACCGGCGTTGGGCTTGCCGACGATTGTGATGCGCGGCACGCCTTCTTCGCTCTCGGGGAGCTCTTCGGGCTCCGGAAATGAGCTCACGATGGCGACTTCGAGATCCGCCATACCGCGACCGTGGAGCGCGCTGACGCAATAGACGTGCTCGACGCCTTCGGAGTAGAGGTCCGTCGCGTCTTCCTTCGGGGAGTCGGCTTTGTTGGCGACGAAGAACGTCGGCTTCTTGGCGCGCCGGAGCAGCTTGATTGCAGCCT
>JAHFDV010000301.1 GCA_023248815.1 Myxococcales bacterium | reverse complement strand
CTTTTCTATCAAACCGGCGCATCGGAGAAGCAGGGCCTGTCGGTCATCTTCTTCCCGCTCGACACCGACCGCTTCCGCGTCGGCTACCTCTACGACATCAGCTGGGGCGGCACCGCGGGTTACATCAACCAGTCGATCTTCCCGCGTATTCAAGGCTCCTCGCCCGGTGCGAAGATTCAATACGACAGCGAGAAGTTCTACGCGTTCGCAGGCTTCAAGACGGCGACGATCGTTCAACCCGAACAGATCCTCACGAACTCCGCGGGCGGTTCGAGCGAAGTCGAAGTCGTTCGCGTCGGCGAGACGAACTTCGGTGTCCTCGGCGGCTTGGGCTTCGACCCACTGAAGAACCTTCGCTTCGACGTGAGCGGTGGCTTCTTCCAGCAAGGTAAGTTCGACCTCGAAGACGTTCGCGGCAAGTCGGTCTCGACGGCCGGTACGTCGGCTCGCCTCGTTCTTCACGACAACATGCCGGTTCCGCAATCGGTCGACTTCCGCCTCTATCGCAACGATCCGATGGCTCCGCAGATTCTCTTCGCCCAGGAGAAGTACAAGCCGGGCGACGTGTCATGGAGCGCGTCGGTCGAAGGTTCGTACCTCTCGCAGCAGCTCAAAGACTTCGACAACGCCGGCGTCGTGAAGGCGCAAGGCGCGTTCGCAGTCGCTGCACAAGCGACGGTGAAGGCCAGCTACTTGCGCATGAGCCTCACGGGCATCATGCGTGATCTCAACTTCGTCGTGCGCAACGTTCCCGGATTCATTCCGTTCGAAACGCTTCCCGCGAATGCGAAGAGCGACAACGAGCTCTTCGTTGCTGCCGCTGCCGACTACTACATCGAGAGCGCGCGCCTCACGCCAGGCATCGGCGGCGGTGTTCAGCTTCCCGCCACCTTCCGCTCCGAGTTCCAAGAAGGCGGCCTCCCCGCTTCGCGCACGGTCGTCGTCCGTCAGCAAGGCGACAACTCGATCCTCCCGTACAACGAGACGCGAAGCGCGATCATCCAAGCACGCGTCAGCTTGAAGTGGGACCTCTCGACGCTTCTGTCCGCGCTCGTCTGGGGCCAGTACGTTCACGACGGCAACGGCACCTTGGTCGTTCGCGATCAATCCGAAGGCACGGCCTCTCTCCGCGTTTCACAGAAAGCGGATCGCCTCGGTCTCGGCGTCTCGATGCAGGCTCGCTTCTAGTCTCGGAACGGTCGCATCTGACGCAGCCCCGACGGGGCGAGGGCTGCATCGATGCGACCTCTTTCGCTCGACTTCTGCGCGCGAGCCTTCTCCTGTTTGTTTTTTGCGGCAGTCGCCGCAAGGGGTCTCGCTTCTAGTCTCGGAACGGTCGCATCTGACGCAGCCCCGACGGGGCGAGGGCTGCATCGATGCGACCTCTTTCGCTCGACGTCTGCGCGCGAGCCTTCTCTTGTTTGTTTTTTGCGGCAGTCGCCGCAAGGGTCTCGCTTCTAGTCGATGACGCTCGACGTCTGCGTGCGTGCAGATGCGAACGGCTCTCGTGTCCCTCGAGTTGCGGTCTCACGACAGCACAAATATGTCGGGGATTGGCGACTCGACGTGCGTACGCGGCGACGCATTGCAGACATGCGCGGCCCTTGTTTTTGCGGCCGTTAGTGCCAGTGATCGAGCGCTAGCGGGGCATCGAACGCGGTGGTCGTCACATCGGACTGTGACGCATTCGGTTTATACGATTGCTCAGCCCCGGGAAAAGATCCGTCGCGGACCTCAGAGACGTACGTCGCGAACGCGTCGACTGCTGCTTGGCCGAGCTCTGCGAAGCGTTTGGCGAACTTGGGAGATTTGCCGAGGCCCATTCCCAAGAGATCCGTGGAGACGAGGATCTGTCCATCACAGCCGACTCCTGCGCCAATGCCGATCGTCGGCACCGAGACTTCTCTCGTGATGCGCGCGGCCACGTCTGGCGGAACTGCTTCGATGACGATCGCATAGACGCCCGCCTGTTCGAGGGCTCGTGCGTCCGCGAGGATCTTGTCTGCCGCGTCTGCGGTGCGCCCTTGGACCTTGAAGCCTCCCATGGCGTGAACGCTCTGGGGGAGCAGCCCGACGTGGCCAAGCACTGGGATTCCTGCCTTCACGATGCGATAGACGTGATCGGCGAATTCGAGGCCGCCTTCGAGCTTCACGCTCTCGAAACAGCCTTCCTTCATCAGACGACCTGCGCTCTCGAGAGCCTGGGCGCTCGAGACTTGATACGTCATGAACGGCAAGTCGCCGATGAGGTGCGTAGCGTCGAGCCCTGCCGCCACGGCGCGTCCGTGATAGCAAATGTCCTCCAGAGTCACAGGAAGCGTCGTTTCACGCCCCTGGAACACCATTCCGAGGGAATCGCCCACGAGAACCGCATCGATGCCGCCTGCCTCTGCGAGGCGCGCCATCGTGTAGTCGTAGGCAGTCACCATCGCGATGCGTTCACCGCCCTTGCGATCGCGCAAATCCGGGGCGGATATTTTCCGCCGACGTTCGGTCGTACCGTACATGTTCCTCCAGGTCGCGGCCGAAGAGGTCCACGCCCAAGGTGAAGCTTAGTCGCGCGAATCGCGTCCTGCAACGCGATCGGTTCCTCGGGCACCGCCTCGCATCTCGAGGTGCGTGCGGTGGCGGCCAACCTGGTGGCACGCCAACCGCACAAAAAATAGCGGCATCGCCCTAGCGGCCCGGGGGGGGAGAGCCTGCTCGACGATGCCGACCTCTATATAGCAGTTAGTATGCCAGCGACTTCGCTGTTGAAATCATGAGAGTTTAGTTTTTACGCGGCGCGCAAAGTCGCAATTTACAGCTTTTAAGCATTCACTTTTGAAAGGAATTCGGGAGACCCGCCTGCAAAAGCTTTCCGGAAAGAGGCCGATCGACGAGCCGCGCGGCGAGCTTGGCGGCCTCGATGAGCTTCGACAACGAGAGGCCCGTTGAGATCCCCATCCCCTCCAGCATGTAGGCCAGGTCCTCCGTAGCAGCGTTCCCCGACGCTCCCGGCGCGTACGGGCACCCGCCGAGCCCACCGATGGACGCATCCAGCGTGGTGGCACCGGCAAGCACTCCCGCGAGCGCGTTCGCGATTGCTGTGCCTCGCGTGTCGTGGAAGTGAAGTGCGAGTTGATCGGGCGTCAGCGCCTTCAACGCATCACGCGTGACGTCGGCCACGACCTTTGGCGTCGCGACTCCGATCGTATCGCCCAGCGACACTTGGTACGCGCCCATGGCGACGAGCGACGTTGCGATGGCGATACCGCGCGCAGGATCGACGGGCCCCTCGTAGGGGCATCCCCACACCGTCGATACGTAGCCTCGCACACGCAGGCCGGCCTGCTTCGCCTGCGGAATCATCTTCGCGAAGAGCTCCAGCGAGTCGGCGATGCTCTTGTTCGTGTTCTTGAGATTGTGCGTTTCGCTCGAGCTCATGAACACGGCAACTTCTTTGATGCCGCTCTTCAATGCCCTTTCGAGTCCCCTCTCATTCGGACACAGCGCCGACGCTGACGCGCCCGTTCGTTCGAGGTCGGCTCGCAGCTCGGCGACGAATTCCTCGGCATCGCTGAGCTGAGGGATCCATTCGGGTCGAACGAAACTCGTAGCTTCGAGCCTTCGTACGCCCGCTGCCAAAAGAGCTCGCGCGAGCTCGATCTTCTCGCTGGTCGTCAGCGTCTTGGCCTCGTTTTGAAGGCCATCGCGCAGGCCGACTTCGACGATGGTCACCGATGTTGGAAGGCTCTCGAACACCGTTGGAGTTTACCACGAACTCTCGATCGCGGTTGTCCGGGCCGCGCTTCAACTGATACATCTATCGACATGACACGAGATGAGGGACGTCCGGAATCTGGGCTGCGCGGACGATTGGCGGAGATATTTCTTCCGTCCCTTCTCGGCAACGAGCTCGACGAGCTTCTCGTACGCCTCGGAGATCGTGCTTCGATTGCGTTTCCCTGGTCGAAGGCGATCATCGGCCTCGCCCTCTTGCGCACGGAGCTCGAAAAAGAGACCGCGCTCTTGAAGAAATATGCCGCGACCTACGAGCACGATCGCACGGTGCTCGGTCACGATCGCGATGTTGCCGAGGGCCGCTTGAACTTGAATTCGGGAGGCACCGCGAGCGTGCTGAACGTCGCCGTTCTGTGCGTGCGCCGCCCGGCACGTGAGGTCGACGTGCGCGTCTTTTTGGCCGCAGAAGGCCTCGGCCGCGAGTCTCTCGGCGTGGCCGGCAAAAACGACGATGCCCCATCGATTGCTTCCGACGTGTCGACGCATCTCGGCGCCATTCGCTTCGGCGATCCCGCGCAAATTCTCGAGACGTTCGAAAGCGAAGCGCGCCTCGTCGATCCTTTCGGCAAGATTCACGATCGTGCGAGCGGCGCCCTCGGCAAGTTCTACAGCGAGCGCCTCCCCATCCCCGAAGGTGCGACCACCTGGGCCCCTGCTGTGCGCGGCGTCGCCGATACGGGCCGCGTTGCAGCGATCGAGTACGAGACCGCAGGAACGGGCAAGCTCGGTCTCCTCGTTCTCGAGCGCGGCGAAAGCGGCCTCTTTCGCGAAGCGCGCCTCTACGACTCCATCAAGTAGCGCACCGCGCGCTCAGTTCAGCGTGCGGTCATCGTCGCCCGACACCACCTCGTTCATCACGGGTAAGCGGCGAAGGTTCTCACACACGGGGACGGGATAATTCCCCGAGAAACAAGCGTCGCAAAACGATGGCTTCGTTTGCGCGGCTGCAACGCTGGCAACGGCTGCGTGCATCGCACTTCCCGACAGGTATGCGATCGAGTCTGCTTTCGTAAAATGCGCGATCTCTTCGATCGAATGATGCGCCGCGATGAGTTCGCTGCGATTCGGAGTGTCGATTCCGTAGAAACACGGCCAACGAACGGGAGCGCTCGCGATTCGGAGGTGAACCTCGCGCGCGCCGGCATCGCGCACCATCTTCACGATTTTACGCGAGGTCGTTCCGCGGACGATCGAATCATCGAGAAGGACAACGCGGCGCCCGGCGAGAATGTCGCGGACGGGATTGAGCTTGAGGAGGACTCCGAAATGGCGAATCGCCTGCTCGGGCTCCGTGAAGGTGCGCCCCACGTGATGCGAGCGAACGAGTCCAAGTTCCAGCGGTAGCCCGAGAGCTTGCGCATAGCCGACTGCACACGCTGCACCTGAGTCAGGGATTGGAACGACGATGTCGGCGTCGACCGGAGCTTCTCTCGCGAGTGCAGCGCCGAGAGCTTTTCGTGCAAGATACACACTTCTTCCGTCGAGCCGGCTGTCGGGGCGGGCGAAATAGACGTGCTCGAAGATGCACGCTCGCGTTTGCTTTGCGGCCGAGGGCGTCACAACGTGCGCCCTCGTGAGCCCGTGCTCGTCGATGACCAGAACTTCCCCCGGCTCGATTTCCCTGATGGCTTCCGCGCCGATGAGATCGAAAGCGACAGGCTCGCTTGCAACGACGTAGGCGCCCGACTTCTCTGGGAGACGCCCGAGGGAGAGCGGGCGGAACCCGAGCGGATCGCGAGCGGCGATCAGAACGCCGTTGACGAGAATGACGATCGAATACGCGCCTTCGACACGCGTGAGAGCTCGCACGACATTCGTCGCGAGATCTCCTTCGGACTCGCGCGCGAGAAGATGAACGAGCACCTCGCTGTCCGTCGTCGACTGGAAGATCGCTCCCTGCCCTTCGAGCTCTTCTCGAAGCTGCGCGGCGTTGGTGAGATTTCCGTTGTGAGCAACGGCCAACGCGCCACCATGAAAGCGCACCGAGAACGGTTGCGCGTTTCGGAGCATGGATTCGCCCGCCGTGGAATAGCGCACGTGACCAATGGCCGCGGTGCCCGCGAGCGCCGTCAGGTGATCATCCGTAATGGCCTCCTGGACGAGACCCATCGCGCAATGCGCCACGTGCTCACTACCTTGCGCTGCAACGATTCCAGCGGATTCTTGGCCGCGATGCTGGAGGGCATGCAACCCGAGATAGGCGATCTTCGCCGCTTCATGCGCCCCACGAATTCCGATCACGCCACACATGGTGCAAGGCTCCTTTGCGAATTCGCGCGACGAAATGACGCGCTAGCGTGCCGCGTACGTGGCTTGCGCGGCAATGCGATAGCGCGGGTGATCATGCGGATCCGTGGGCTCCGACGCGCGCATGACACGCGTGATTTCGGCGGCGCACTGACGAGCCACTTTGGCGCGAAGCGTCCGTCCATCGCGCTCGTTGCTGACGCTCACGGCTTTCAGGTGCTTACGAAAGTCGACGTTGATGACGAACGTCACGCTGCCGCTCTCCATCGAGGGAACGCAAGTGCTCGTCGTTTGGAGGGCGCGTTCGAGATTCTTCTCGAGCGCTGGAAGGGCACCACAATCGGTTTGCAGCATCTGCGCGGAGCCGTCCGAGCAACTACGAACGAGCGGAGCGATCGTCACGCGACCATTAGTGATGGGCGCCTCTTGAGGGCGCGCAACGGCGACGGGTGCCGCGAGCGGAACGGAAGACTCGGCAGCCGTCGCGACGGTCTCCGCTGCGGTCTCGGCTTCCGCCGCAGGTCTCCGCCAGAAGTAGAGCGGGACGGCCACGAGAGCGGCTCCAATTGCGAAAATACCTGCCATCTGAACGCGCGGAACGAAGATCCCACCACGCGGGGGAGCATCCGATTTTCCGTCGAGCGCGAGCGACATGCGCGGGAAACTAGTCGACAACCAGGGGTGCCGCAACCGAGTGCAGGCGAGATCTCAGCCCGCCCCCACAGACTTCAGGCGCCTTCGGGATCGATGAGCGCGCGAACACTGGTGCCGGGCTCGTGCCGCGCGATCGAGGCGTGGAGCTCGAGGCCCTCGGGGAGCATTCCTTGCACTTGGCCCACGACCTGCTCGACGATGTTACGCGCTTCGCTTGCGCCGGGCCCTGTCATCGCGAGGACGAACCGGAGGGGTCCCGTGCGTCCTGCTGTGACGGCAATGAGCGAAAGAAGGAGCATGTCGGTCAATTCGACGACGCGCGTGGCGGCGCGCCGAAGCGCCAGCATCTCGAGGATGGTGGGGCGATCGGCGCCGACGCGGTTCGGACCGCGGAGCTCGTAGCGCGCGAGCGTCATGGGTTGCTCGACCCACGTCGCGAACGCCGCTTCGTCTTCGAGCGCGGTGAGCGCTTGCTCGCGATGAAGGAGACCGGTGAGCCCATCGCGACGCGAGAAATAGACGCGGGCGCGACGATGCCCCGCGCTTCCTGCACCGAACGACACGAGCTTGAAACGCAATTCGCCGAATTGGATTTCGCCGCCGTGAATGAGAGTTACCTGCTTTTTACGATCGAA
>JAHFDV010000724.1 GCA_023248815.1 Myxococcales bacterium | reverse complement strand
CGCTGCTGTCTGCGGCGGGCTCGAGATGAGACGCGGGAGGACGAGCTCCACTCGGCGGCGCGATCGGGGGCAACGCACCCGCCGCTAGCGTTGGAACGGGCGGGAGACCTCCGCTGTGAATCGCTTCCGCACGTGGCACCGCGGGCGACCCAGCAGCGGGAAGCGGGTTGAAACCGGGATGGGGATGGATCGGCGCTTGCGGTGGAACGTGAACGGGGGGAACTGGAAATCCAGCAGGCGGCGGCGTCGGTGCGTTGCTCGTCGCCTTTTCGGCTTGAGCAAACATCCCGCGCGTGTCGGCAACGACCGTCTCCTGTCCTTCTTCTCCGGGCCAGCTCTCGTCGAGGTCCGGAAGGTCATCGTCGTTGGAACTCATCGCACTCCTTATCGCAGCCCAGAACTCACCGACGTTGGGCCATCGGTCTGCGACCTTCGGGCTCAGCGCGCGTTGGAAAACCAAGTCTACTTGTGGCGCGACCTTAATGCCAAGCAACGATGGCGACAGCACGCGGGTCATGTCGCACGCTTCGAGAAGGCATTCCGTAAGTGTCTCACCGCGACGCGCGCGCCGACCGAGCACGGATTCGAGAAATACTAGGGTGAGCGAGTAGACATCCGTCGCGAGACCGATGGCGCCGAACCGTGTGTCGAATTGTTCCGGCGCGGCATATGGCGGCGAAAACGCCGAGATATTCCCCACACTCTGCGCAAGCGGATTCAAGCCGACGGATGCGTCGTGGAGGATCTTCGCGTAGCCAAAGTCCAATACTTTGAGGCGCACGACGCCGTCGGCGCTCTTCGCGAGGAAGAGATTGCCCGGCTTGACGTCGCGATGGACGACGCCCTGCGCGTGCGCGTACCCGATCGCGTCGAACGCACCGTGAAAGACGCGGAGCGCCTCGCCGAATGTGCGCGGAGGAATGGCATTGGCTTTTCGCTCCGCGAAGTCTTCCGCGAGATTTTTTCCTTCCAGCCATTCGAGAACCATGAAGGGCAAAGGGGCTCGACCGCTGCGCGTATACGTTCCGCTCGTGATCGAGCGAACGATCTGGAGGTTCCCTTGCGAGAGCCGGTAGGCGATTCGACTCTCGTCTCGAAAGCGCTGCGTGAATTGCTCCACGACGGCAGGCGGACGTCCTTCCGGAAGTCGAAGGCACTTGATGGCAACGGGTTCGCCGAGTCCGAGGTGCAGCCCTCGGTAGACCGAGCTGAAGCCTCCGTCTCCTACGAAGGCATCGACCCGTACTTGACCGTCGAGAACGTGTCCCACGAGGTCTTGCGGATCATTCGACGCCATCGCAGCGGATTAGACCGTACTTCGAGAGCAAATGCCCATCAAACGACCGTGAAATGCGATCGCGCCGTGAAGCTAAACCGAATTGGAGCCGCGTTCAGCGAAACACGAACACGTAGACGGCCAATGCGACGACGACGGCGATCGCGCCGCCGAGAAAGTAGAAAGGAAGCATCGCGGCCTTCTTCGACTTCCTGCTGCCGGCGGCGGTCGGCGGATCGGAAACGAGAATGCCTCCCTGCTGGAGGCGACGAAAGCCGTCGATTCGCGCCGCCTGTGACGCGGTCTGTAGGGCCGGCGGGCGGTTCGTAGGAAGCCCCTCGGGCGGAGCGAAGCTCGTCGATTGCGGAGGCGGTGCGAAGTGAGGGGCCGGATTGGACGCTGACGGCATGGGCGTCGGTTCGAGATCGCGCACCGACATTCGGAGAGTACGCGTCGGCATCGGCGACGTTCCCCCTCCCTCGAACGATCTTGGGCCTCGCTCGATGATCGTCTTTGCTGGGTCGACTCCACCCGCCGCTGGTCTCGGGAATGGCAGCGTTCGAGAGAGGGGCTTCGCGGGAACCGTGTCTGCTTCACCGCGCGCAATTCGCATTTGCGCTGCGTGTTTCAACGCGCCCCAGAATTCTCCCGCGTCTTGCGGTCGCGCCGTCGGGTCGAGTGCAAGCGCGCTCGCGAAGAGCGCCTCCATCTCTGCGCCGAGCGGACGTCCGAGCGCAGCGGGCGTAGGCCGACGATCGGTTCGTAGAGAGTCTGCCACCATCTCCGCGAGCGTCTCGCCGACGATCGTCATTTGGTCTCGAAGCACTTCCAAGAAGACGACGGCGAGTGTGTAGACGTCGGTCCACGGGCCGACTTTTCCGTAGCTCTCGTCGAGCTGCTCGGGCGCCGCATACGCCGGAGCGAACATGCGAATGTTTCCCATCGTCGCGAGTCGTGGACCGAGCATCAGCGCGTGGTCACTCACCACTTTCGCGATTCCGAAGTCGAGCACCTTCGTGCGAATGCCATCGCGTGTGTTCGCGAGAAACACGTTTCCGGGATTCAGATCGC
>JAHFDV010000723.1 GCA_023248815.1 Myxococcales bacterium | reverse complement strand
CATGTCGAGAACGATCTGGTTCAGCATCTTCTCGGGATCTTCAGCCTTGCTGACGAGATCGTTGAGATTGGATTTGATGAGCTGCGCGAGACGGCTAAAGATTCCCATGGCGGCGGTTCTCGAGGGTCAGGAGTTCGTGCGCGAGAGCTCGAAGAGCGACGGCGCTTGCTGTGCGAGGGCCATCTCGATCTCGTCGAGCGCGGCTTGCAGCTCGTTGAGATCGAGGTTCTCGAGCGCGAGCGCGCTTCCGAGGTGGATGTTGTCTTCGATGATGCCGTAGCTCGAGTGCACGAGCGACGAGGCGTTCAGCTCGAGGAGACGTCGAAAGATGACGGTCTCGCGATCGGTAGGAACCTTACCGACATTGGCTCTCAGCACGACGAGCGGGGGATCGACTCGAAGCGCGATGGGAACACTCCGCGCGCCTTCGAGCACGAACGTTCCTCCCTCGTCGGTCGCGCGATACGCTCGTCCCAAGCGATCGAGATATGCCTCGACGTCTTTTGCGGTCCGCATGCGAGGAAGGCTAAACATTCTCGCGCGCCTTGTCATCGGGCGTGATAGGTTTTCCCCATGGCCGCGGAGCTCGGCGCGCTTTCGGGCGTCACCATCGGCGGTCGCTACAAGGTCCAGCACTTGATTGGTCAAGGCGGGATGGGCGAGGTCTATTCGGCCGAAGGCAAGAATGGCGAGCGCATTGCGCTGAAGGTCCTGCACGATCGCGCTGCGAAGGATCCGGATCTCGTCGCACGCTTCCAACGAGAGGCGACGATTGCTTCCCATATCAAGTCTCCATACGTCGCCCGCATTCTCGGTGCCGGAAAAGACCGCCACGGAAGGCTTTGGATCGCGTTCGAGCGCCTCGACGGTGAAGGCCTCGATGATCGTCTGAAGCGCGAGCAGTACCTGCCGTTTTCGGAAGTTGCACCCGTCGTCTCGGATGCGTTTCAAGGCTTGATGGCGGCGCACGATGCCGACGTCATCCACCGTGACATCAAACCGGCGAACCTTTTCATCGAGCGCGTCGCCGACGGTACGGAGCGCACGCGCATTCTCGACTTCGGAATTTCGAAGATGCGTGTTCGTGCGAAAGACCGCAGCGAGCCTTCGCTCACCGCATTCGATGCGACGCTCGGAAGCTTCGCGTACATGGCGCCAGAACAAGTTCGCGGCTCAGCGCGCGTCGACGAGCGCGCCGACTTGTATGCGCTCGGCGCCGTCGCCTTCCGTTGCCTCACCGGTCGCCTGCCGTTCGAAGGGGCGAACGCACTCACGTTGATCGCACTGAAGCTCGATCGCGAACCGCCGTCACTCGCTTCGATTACCGGCGACGAATGGCCTGGAACCGTCGAACGTTTCCTCGCAAAGCTCATGGCGCGTGATCGCGAGAATCGCTTCGGGTCGGCCAAAGAAGCGCTCGTCTCCTGGCGTCAGGTTTGCGAGATCATGGGCAACGTCGCTCCGCAACGCATCTCCGTCGCGCCGCGCATCGTCGAAGCCGACGACGCGATCGAGTCGACCGTAGCCGACTTCGCCGATTCATCCTCGAACTGGAAGCGGCGATAGCGAACGTCGCTTCGCTCTTGAATACGCTACCTCGACGGGCGAAGGCAGCGATTCAGGACCTTCGCTCGCGTGACGTCTGCTTCGTCTCTGCTGTATTTGTTTTGCGAACTTCGTTCGCGGGGGTCGATAGCTCACGGCACTTCTCCGCGGAGGAGCGCTAACCGGCGAACGAACGTTCGCAAAAACGACACTGACGTCGCTAAACAGAATCGCAACTCTGGAAGGAACCGGAAGCGCTGCCTTCGCGAAGTCGAGGGAGCGCTTTTCGTTCCGACTGGCCCGATGGTGAGCTCAGTCACACGTAGAGCTGACGACGGCGACATGCGGGCAGTGCGTTTGGGCGCTGGCGGTCGTGTCGGCGGTGTCGTTTCCACCGTAGGCGGCGGTGAGGAAGTATTCGCGGCAGCCGAAGGTGTTTCCGGAGGTGGCGAGCTTGCCGTTGTCGAACGGGAATGCGCTGCACTTCTCGTAGCAGTCGGTGGCCGAGGAATAAGGCGGAGTAGGAAGCGAGCCGCAGAGGGCCATCGTGCGATCACAGAAGCTGTGACAGGGGCCCGAGACCGTTCCGCCGTCGACGACGGTCGAAGAGCATACGTCCGAGCCTGAAAGGCCCGCGTGCGGACAGTGGAGCGTCGGATTTCCGGACGCGACGCCCGCGTGATACTGGCGACATCCGACGGTATCCCCCGCCAGATCTTCGAATTTCCCGACCGGCGTCTTGGCGCACGCGTTCAGGCAGCTTTGCTTCGAGGGATAGCGCGCGACCGTCGTTCCCGACGCGGCA